>CAYSZE010000040.1:0-14704 GCA_964435255.1 uncultured Oligoflexia bacterium | reverse complement strand
AAAAAAGCAACTTTAAAGAAATAACTTCCTAGTTCATTCATACGGAGAGATGGCCGAGTGGCTTAAGGCGGCGGTCTTGAAAACCGTTGTAGGTGCGAGCCTACCGGGGGTTCGAATCCCTCTCTCTCCGCCATTTAAAATCCCTAGTGCTTCGGTACTGGGGTTTTTTCTTTTGCAGTACTATTTATTCTGCTAATGTATCAAGAGTGTAACCAAGACTAAAAATAAATTCATTCATCCACAAAATTTGATCAGCAGTCCCTTTAAAAACAGGAATATTGTATAATTTTGCAAACGCTTCTTTATTACTCACTTCAAAATAAAACGGTTTATAAAAAACATAACGTAAAGCAATTTCGACACCAACGGTCCAACCGTTTAACTGCCACCAACCTTTATTAGTTCCAATGACATTTGTTGCTTCTTTTGAACCAACTTTGTTGGTTTGACCCAAAATTGTATTTTCAGAATGAGGTAACATAATACCGCCTCCAGCTTTTAGTAGCACAGCTAAACTATTTGTTGCATTCACTTCAAAAAACAACGGAAAGCGTTTTACAATATTTAACATGATATGATTGGCGCCATTGTGAAGATAGTAACGAAAATAACTGGAAGTTAAAAGTTGTACGGAATCTACATAGGCACCATTAATAGTACCTGTTACTTTCGCGTATTGTTCATTATATGAAGAATATTTAGTGTGATCAAAATTGAACTCTAATCCCCAACTTCTTTCCTTATCAAAAAAATGCCCTATTCTAAAGCTAAATTGAGGTTCTGTTATATCTTTATTCCAAATACCATCAGTCCATTCGGGAAAATCTTCGGCTCTAACATTATGTACGGTAAAATCATTGCCTAATTCTGGTTGTGAAACATGAATATCACTAGGAAACCAATAATCTCGATTATAACCCCAAGAAAAATACCATTCACCTTCCCAAACGCTCATATCATCATTATTTTTTTTTTCATTTGTAAGATTGGTCGTTGCACTAACAGCAATTGAATAAGTCAAAATAAATAATAGAGTAATAAACTTAAACATACCTCATCCATCGCTTTAAAATAATATTACATATAGCTTAGATGATGGTGTGGTAAAAAATCAATAATATTTTATATAAATTTCCAATTGATATTTTATAAATTCAAATGTCATAGTTCATAATTTCTACTAACAATCTCCTCTTAATGAACACATCATATTTTTTTTACCTTTTTGAAAAAAAGTAGTATTAATTTTGTCTAAATTTACAATTTCATCTTTACAAAAACTTACAGCATATAAATTAAATGAAAAAAAGAAAACAAAAAAACTTAAAATAAATTTATTCATGATAATTATTCCTTTAATTATTTAACCATTTCATTAAAAGTTTATTTTTTAGAATTTAAAGTAATTACTGAAATGGTGAGTTATTTATAATAAAGTTTATCTTATTTGTCAATATATATTTCGGTTTAATTTAAATAAAAACCCTAAAGGTTATGGGGCTTATTCTTGTCCATTATTTGTTTTTATTTTATTTAGAAAGTCTACTGTATCTCCTGGTTTTCTTAATGCTGAAACACTTGTTGATAAAGCACCTGTTCCAATAGAAATCCAGAAGATATTAGATGAAATGTTCCCATAATAGTCCGCTTTTTCTTTGTTACCTTCTTTAGAGTAATTTCTTGCAACTTCTCCAAATCCTTTACCACCAGCCCACGCCGCATCACTAACATATCCAGCAGCTTTTTTAGTTATTGTTAGAGCAGAATGATTTACAAAAGATTTATAAGAATCCATAAAAGTACTTGGTAATTTTGCTTTAGCAGTGATACTTACGACATCTTCGGCAGCATTTGCAGCTGCATTTCCAGCTCTTAATGCTGCAATATCAAGACCAGCACCCGTTAAAGAAGCAGCCATTCCTAGCGCAAAGCCAGTCCATCCTAATATATAAGAAACCTGCCCATAGTGATCAGCATCAGCTTTATTTCCAGCTTCAGCGGCATTTTGTGATTTTTTCCCATATATTTGTCCAGTCATACCAATAGCACTTGATGCTAGACCTGCAACCGAAGCTGCTGATACAGCAATATCTGTTGCTGTTAAAGCCGCCGTTCCTGCAATAGCTGGAGCTAAAGTAGTTCCTAAAGTAACAATCGAGAAAATAATTCCTAAAATGGCAAAACCTATACCAAGTCCTAGTACTAAATTTGATGAACTTTCACCAGTTGGATCAAATTTCATAATCGGATTATTTTCAGCGAAAATATATCCATTCATTCCACCTTTTCCATAAGGAGAATGAACATCATATTGCATAAAACGCCCGAGCATAGGATTATAAGCTCTATATCCTTTGCCTAAAAACTGGTAGCCAGAAGATCTGTCTGTTCTATCACCATTAAATCCAATAGTTTCAGTAGATTTTGATTTTTCACTCGCAATATTTGCTTGTTCGCCATAAGGAGTATAAACAAAATTATCTGTTAAAAGAGAGCCATTTTCTATAATTCTGATAACACTTCGCGCTTGGTCAAGAATATAAAATTGGAATTTTGAATTAATATTCTTACCTACAATATAGCCATTAACTTGCATATAACTTATTGTATTGCCGTTGACAGTTTCATTTAATAATTTATTTCCATGATAATAAAACTTAGTTAAATTTCCTGACTGATCGGTTTGAGAAACTATTTCTCCAGCACCATTATAATTATAGTAAGTCGTATTGTTACTAATATCTGTGTAGGAAATTAATCTATGATATGGTGAATAAGATAATTTATTACCTTCACCATCTTTGATCATATTTCCATCAGCATCATATTCAAAACTTCCTGAAATATTTTTTATTCCTGATATTTTATATGATTCCAAACGTATACCATCTACAGCACTATACTCATAGCTAATAAATGTATTTTTATTAATTGTAAATTTAATATCAGCAGTTTTAATGTTATTTAAGGAATCAAAAGTATACTTTTCTGATTCTATAATATTGCCACTACTATCACGGGGACAAGAACTTCCTTCACAAGAATACTCAGACATATTATTCATAAAGTCATAAGTATATTTTTCTTTTGCTTCAATCTGCTGTGAAGAACTTCCTAATCTGATACGAGATGTTATATTTAAATCTATATTGTACTCAAAATTATAACTTAAAATATGTTCTTTAGTACTAGAGTATGACATTGTACTTAATAATGACATAGAATTATATTCATAATTCACTTGAACACTATTAGCCATTAATTTATCTTTTAAGCGTCCAAATTCATCATAACTAAATTCTTCATTTTGAACATTTCCATTTTTATCTTCAAAACTAACTTGTTTTAACTTTGCAGATAAAGGATCATAATAATATTTAGTATTTAATCCATTTATATCTTTCATACTTTTTACTAAATTTTGATTAGTATACTCATAATTAATATTTTTACTATCTGGATATTTTATCGTCTTTAATTTTCCATTTGCATAATAAGAGTAATTTGTAACTCCATTATTATCATTCATTTTTGCAATATTTAAAGTATTATTTTCATATTCAAATGTTGCTAAATATTTATTTCCTTCACCAACAACTTCTGTCTTTGAAACTTTATTAAATCCATTATAAGTATATTTTATCACTTTTCCCGAACGATTTGTTTTAATTAACAAATTACCATATAAATCATACTCATATTTAATTTCTCTTCCAGAACCGTCTTTTTCAGATACTAACATTCCAATAGAATTAAATTCTCTAGAACCAAGAAGATAAGATTTACCATCTTTACTAACAACAGACTTTTTTACTATTTTATCGGAAAATAAAGGATCATATTCGTACTGAACAACACGACCATCTTTATATATTTCTTGTACTTTTTGATTTAAAGAGTTGTATATATAATTTACTACATACCCTTTAACATCTGTTGTTTGAATTAAGTTTCCAAAACTATCATATTTATTATAACTTCTACTAAATAAATTTCTCGAACCATCAAGTAATTCAGTTTTAATAGGTTTATAATTAATATCTAAATATTCAATTTTTATCGGTGATAATTGGCCATTCTTGGCAATTACATAAGATTCTTTAGTATTTGCAGCGTCATCAATATTTACGACTTTACTTTCACCAGAAGGTAATACAATACTTTTCTCACGGCCAAAGAAATCATAATAAAATTGTTTCTTAAGTTTATAATTTGTAGCATCACTGTTCGTATCGAATACAGTTTCTCCATTTTTAGTGCCATCACTAAAATAACTATTTTCTTTCACTAAAACCATTTCACTAGAATCAATTGCTTGATTAAATAATTGAATTTCTCTTCCCAAAGAGTCATATACCGTATAACCACTATATCCATTTGGGTTTTTATATGTCACAACCGAAGAACCATAGCCTAATCCTAAACTACTATCATTTAATAAATATGAATAAGTAGTAACAAGTGAAGAACCAAGAGCATTCGGTTTAATTTCTTCTTTAGTCATTCTGCCTAATAAATCGTACTGATATTTAATTTGCAAACCATTTACATCAGTTTTTTCGTCCTCTTTTTTAGTGAAAGAATTTACTTTAGTCATTTCTTTTGCTAATAAAACACCATTTTTATTATAAAATGATTGATTCAAAATATTTTGATTATTTTCAGTTTGGTAAGAAATATTTTTATGACTGACTTTACAACTACCGTTATTTCCCGCATATGTCTTAATATATAATGGGAGTGCGAAAGGTTTTATTAAGCTTTTTATACTGCCAAAGTTTGTCGAATAACTCATTAATTCCGTTTTAATAACTTTACCACAATTTACTTCCGAAATTTTACATAAGCTATCACTTGCTTTATATGTCTTAGCTTTTAGTCTTTGTTTATTAATACCTAAATTGTTGGTATAATTTTCATAGGCATATTCAGTTAAAATAGATTTCTTATCATTCTCTGAACTTACAATTTCTTTTTCAATTAGATAAGTAAAATCACTTTTTAACTGCAAATTACTAAGATATTGAAAGCTTTTTATAATTCCAGTAGGTTCAATGATCTGTAAAACATTACCAAAATCATCGTATTGGTATTTTGTTATTTCATTTCTTTTAGAATTTGCACTTACAAACGTTACTTTAACTTGAATTGGTAAATTGTATGAAGGACTTAAGCTATCAAAATTTTTATTACTCCAGTCTTGATATGTAAATTCTTTAAGCTTTACTGTAACATCATTTTCTTTAGTTTCTTCAGTTAAAATTTGATGAAAGTGATTATAGCTTCTTACTATTTTTAATTTTGAGTGATTAGGAGCATTTTTTGATTCAATAGTTGTATACGTATAAGTATTTGGTGTTTGAAAAAGAGCGTCTTCACCTTCTTTATAACCACTAAATCCTTTTCCAAGATAGTTGGAAATATTCTGATTATATTCATATGAAATAGAATCACTTAAACTACTTAACCCTGATGAATCTTTAGCAATGCTTAAAAAATTTGTTTCTATTTTTTCAACCGCAGGAAAAGAAACACCTTTACGCGAAGTATTTAAGCCGCCTTTTAAGTATTTTATAGTTACAGATGTCGCTGTCGGATATAATATTTTTGTTATTAATGAATCTGTTGGAAAATCATTTTCAGTTTCTGCATTATAGGAAAATGAAACTTTTTGATTAAGAGGATTAGAAATGGAATCTAAAGTATTTTTATTCGCAGATTTTTGAAGTTGCGTAATAGAATACCCATTTCCATTATTAGTCTTAATTTGAATTTGTGAATTAGAAAAATATGAAACAAGTAAAGATACAATATCCTCACCTGATTTTTCATTTTTAAATGATATTTTTTCTAAATTATTACTATTTATATATGAAAAACTTGCAGAAAATCCTTCAGAATTTGTTATAGACTGCAAATTTCCATTTATTCTATCTATTGTTTCAACTTTTCCATCTTTATATTTTAAAACAATATTATTAGAGTTTACGCTAACAATCAAATCTCTTAACTTATAATATTTTAGCGTAGAACGTCCAAGATCTAGTTTATAAGAACTGCCGTTAGATAAATACATCATACTCGATTTTGTATCAAAATATGTTATATTCCAGGACCATCCTTTGCCTAAACCAAACCTATCAATAGCAGACATAGAGGAATAAATTAGCTTTAGATCAACCGATGGGTTTTCAAAACCTATTGTCGAAATATTGCCGATATCATAAGTTAAACTTAAAGCTCCCGTTCGAGGATCTACATTTTTATTTAATTCTTTAAAGTTATTAGCGTCACTTATAGTATTGCTGTTAGAATTTTGTTGTGTGTTAGTGGATGATTGGTTGTTGGCACTTTGGGCTAAAGCTTGTTGCTTTGGCCGCTGTAATTCAGCTCCATACAAAGTTGCTGTTAATTTTGCCACACTATTTGCAAAAACATAACTTTGAAATTGCAAGGAACTAATTAGTAATGAGCAAAATACTGCTAAAATTTTTCTTAATTTAACATTTTTCATTTAGCACCATGTATTTTATTTCCTGTTATACAAAGACAAATACAACATAGAAAATTCAATCAAGCATATAAATTTTTTGATTACACAATAATGAAAGTTAGATTAATAAATTTTTGAAGAAGAATTAGACTTATATATTTGATATAACTCATATATTTATAATAAATCAAGCTCAAAAGCTATAAAAAGTTGTTATTACAGTGGTTTTTTAATAAATATAACATAATTATATCAAACACATGCAATCGTTACTGTTACTTATAAAAGCAATTTTGAATTAGAATATAACACCTTGTTTGTGGGGAATATCTTTAAAATTAAAGGCAGTTAAGGCGTGCTGTAAGAAAACATTGCTGTTTTCAGAATAAGCTGATATTTCATTCACAATGTTTTCATTCATCCCTAAAAACTTGAGTGCTTTTTTTAAATTTTCTTTTGCATTATTATTATTTAAAGGTTCAGCTTTATTTTGTTTTGATAATTTTTGTTGAAATGTATTTAAAGCTAATGGAACATGAGCATAATTTATTAAATTAAAATTTAATTTTTGTTGTAAATAAATTTGTCTCGGCGTTTGTAACAATAAATCATTTCCTCTTACAATTTCAGTTACTTTTTGCAAGGCATCATCTATAACAACAGCTAATTGATACGCTGGAAAATTTTCTTTTCTCCATATTATAAAATCACCGACATCATTATTAATATTCTGTTTAATATTTCCTTGAAAAAAATCCCGAAATGATATTTCTATATTTTCAGTCTTCATTCGATAAGATATTTTTTCAGAGTATGAATGATTTTTTTCTTGGCAAGTACCTAAATAAACAGACTCTCCTGTTTCTTTGTTTATAGGATGATGTTGTAAGTCTTTTCTTGAACAAGAGCAGGGATAAATTAATTGCATTTTTTGCATTTGATAGAAATATTCTCTATAAATTTCTAATCTTTCTGATTGATAAATGATCGTATCATCCCATTCCAAACCATGAGCTAATAAAGTTTGAATAATTTTTTGCGCAGCATTTTTTTGATTACGGAGAAAGTCTAAATCTTCAATTCTTAAAAGCCATTTTCCATGACATGATCGTGCTCTTAAATAGCTAGCAAGTGCTGTTATTAAAGAACCAAAGTGAAGTTCACCAGTAGGAGAGGGGGCAAACCTGCCAATGTAAGAAGGTATTTTTTCCATATTTCTAAATGGTGAAGGGTCAGGGACTCGAACCCTGGACCAAGAGATTAAGAGTCTCTTGCTCTACCAACTGAGCTAACCCTCCATACGTTTTTCTTTTGTTAGCGAAGATAAATCCGTTAGTCAAGATTAGGATAAAAAAAAGCTCAAAATCCTAAAAGGACTTTGAGCTTTTTAAACAAAGAGTCGTAATTATTTACCTAAAATTAGGAATGCAATAATTAAACCTAAGATAGCTTGGAACTCAATAAGAGCCATCGCTAAAAGGAACGGAGTAAAGATTTTATTATAAGCTTGTGGGTTGCGACCAATGCTTTCTAATGCCCCTTTAGCTGCATGACCTTGCCCTTGGCCCGCACCAACCACAGCTAAACCAATTGCTAAACCAGCACCAATTAATTTTAGTCCAGTACCAATAGACATACCATCAGCTGCTGCTGCCGCTGCTTCATTTGCTAAAGCTGGCATATTGATTAATAATGCAGTTGCTGCTGTTGCAGAAATTAAAGCAAATTTCTTTTTCATAACATTCTCCTCAATCAAAAAATAAGATAATAATTAACCCGCTATTCTTTTTTTACACGCAGAATTCTAGTTCCCATGTAAAGATTCAATAAAAATTGAATCACCTAAAAGGTTAGGAAGTTATCATTTCATTACTGATATTCCGAATAGTAAAGAATAATGTGAAATAATAATCCTTGAATTTCATAAATCAAAGATCAAAAATTAATGATGATCTTTGGATTCAAGAGCTAATTTAATATAGACGGCGCTCAGCGTCATAAAAATAAATGCTTGCAAACATGCAACGAATGTTCCAAAACCAAGAAATATTGCAGGAATTGGTATAAAAGGAATGTATAAATCTTTCATTAACCCAGAGAAAATTGCAAAAACAAAATGGTCTCCAGATATATTACCAAAAATACGAAGAGATAATGAGATTGGTCTTGATAATAAACTTATAAATTCAATTAAAAACATTAAAGGAGCCATCCACAATACGGGACCCGCTAAATGTTTAATATATGAAAAGCCTGCTTCTTTTAATCCATAATAATTAAAATAAGCAAAAATTGCTATAGCAGCCGCAAAAGTAAAAGACATGCTTGCTGTTGCAGGAGAAAACCCTGGCAATACACCAGATAAGTTAGAAATAATTAATACAAAAAAAGTTCCACCAAGAACACCAACAAAACGTATCCAATTTTTTTCACCAATTGTTGACTCAAGAGTTGAAGAAACCACAGACCAACAAAGTTCTAAGAATGCTTTTAAACCAAACTTCTTTGGCGGAAGTATTTCTTCATCGGACATTTCTTCAGGTTTCATGCTAGAAAAACCAGAAAAAACTGCAATAGCAGCTAAAATAAAAACTGCAAAGGCTGACGCAAAAACGGGAGACCATTGTTCTGCTTTTAAACTAGCAGCGCTTATTGACATATCTGGATTAAAAAAAATAAAAAATTTTTCTAAAATTTCATGATACCAATTCACAACATGCACTCCTGAGGAATCTGCATAGGCTGCTTGAGCAACAACTAATGGCAATACCGTTAAAATGTTAATAATTTTAGGTTTCATAATGTAAATGTAGGATCCCTTCGTAAAAGATCAAAGTAAACAAAAGCCAATTACCTTAAGGAAGCTTTTCTTGCAAGTAGGTAGAGCAAAAAGCTGACAAAATATGTTGCAATAAAAATACACAAATAAAATATGATCTTATGGGAGGGACAAATGTATACTAAATAGGCGAGTATTGAGAATCCTGAGTATTTTATTATAACAGCCCAAAATTTATTAAATATTTTTCTACTTTCGCCTTGTTTTAGTAAGGTTGACTTTGCATTGATAAAAATACCTGTCATTACAAGTAAAGCTGACAAGGCAAACAACCCCATCATAATTAACTTATCCATTTGTATCATCCTTATTTACTTTTTTTAGTAAAATTTTAATATTCATAGCAATACCAATAAATCCACCAACAACAAAAAGTGCGGTTAACAACACTTTGAATACCATAGGACTCAAAGGTAAAAAAGATATTAAAGCTTTCCCTGTATCAGAGTCAGCACCAATCCATATAACAACCACAGCCAAAATAGTCGATGTTAATTGCCCGAACAACAAAGCTATGGATTTTAAATCAGAATTCATAAATTAAATACCAAAAATTAGGCAAAACACTTGACCTCTTGATTATCGATCGTAAGAATCAAAGACTATTGCTTGGGCTGAAAGTCTTGCAGGCTCTAAAACCCGAAAAGAGGTTTCATACATGATAGATAAAGAATCAAATCAAGTTTTTACAGATAAGTTACGCTCAAGATTTATTGAGCTAGGACTATCAAAGCAAACTGCAACAAAAATAACCAAATTAGTAACCCCTGTAAAGGTTGATGGGAAAACTATTATTTCTTATTGTTCTGAACCCTTTTACAAAGATCATATCATTTCTCCTAAACTAGAAGAAATAGAAAAAATAGCTAAAGAATGCTGGGGGAGTGAGTTTTCATTTAAAATTGAAAATGCTCCTTTAGAAGAACAAAGTTTATTAAAAGGTTCTAATGGAAAATCAAATTTAGAAAAACCAATTACATTGTTTCCTGACGATAACAATTACATCACAGAAAAAAGAAAAAAGCTTAAAGTGAAGCCACTTCCAGAAGACAAACCTATTGTAAGTTCTTCTTTTACAAATGAAAAACCCGTTACCGAAGAAAAAATTATTTCAATAGTATCTAATGAAAAACCTAGAACACTAGATGCAACGCAAAATTTCAGTACTTTTATTCGCTGTGAAAGCAATTTAGTTGCTTATTCTGCATGTGAAGCTGTCGCAAAGAATCCAGGTAATCTTTCTAATCCATTATTTATTTATGGAGCAACTGGGCTTGGAAAAACGCACTTACTTCACTCCGTTGGCAATGAAATTTTACAAAAAATACCAGATGCAAAAATTCTCTATATCACTAGTGAAGATTTCGTAAATGATGTTATTCATAGAGGTATTCGTGTTGGTAAAATGGATGAGGTACGTTCGAAATATAGCGCTTGCGATGTTCTATTAGTAGATGATATTCAATTTTTAGAAAAAAAAGATGCTTGTCAAATTGAATTTTTTCACACATTTAATGAACTTTATCAGAAACGCAAACAGATTGTTATTACAAGTGATAAATTTCCAAAAGACATCCCAAATATTGAAGAAAGATTAAAAAGTCGTTTTTTACAAGGGTTACTTGTCGATATAGAACCGCCTGGATTTGAAGATAGAGTTGCCATCATAGAAACTAAAGCTAATTTACTTGGACTAAAAATCAATCAAGAAATATCATTTCTCATCGCTACACATGCGAAAACAAATGTCAGGGAAATTCAAGGATTATTAAAAGATTTATTAATGAACCAACATATGACTGGCAGAAGTCCTACAATAGAGTCTGTAACAATCATTTTAAAACGAAGATTCCCTACGGGGTCAATGGAGTCTTCAATTGACATAGGTGCTATTCAAAAAGTTGTTGCAAATCATTTTCAAATAAAAATGTCCGATTTAATGGGACAAAGTAGACAACAAAAGTTTGTTGTTGCAAGACATATCGCTATGTTTTTAGCTAAAGAATTATTAGGACTTCAAATAGTTGCTATTGCAAATGCATTTAGTAAAAAAGATCACACAACTGTGCTACATGCTATGTCAAAAGTAAAAGAGTTATTAGACAAAGACGATGAATTTAGAGCTAATTTCTTACAAATTAAAAGAAAAATAGAGTCATTAATGCAATCTAACTAATGCGGACAAATTTACCAGATGCTGCTCTATAAATTCTGTCAAATATTGCTAATAATTCTTCTGAATTTTCCTTAGAAAAGTCAGGTAATAAAATATATTCTGCATTTGGAAATACTTCACTTTCTCTTAACAAGTTAAAAAGGTTTTTACTCGCTTCTATTGTATCTCCATTTTCAGATAAATCGAAATATTTTAAAACTTTATTAGAAAAAACAATATTTTTTTTATTAAAATCAATTAAAACTGTCTTATTTAGCATAGAACTAGAAAATTTTTGTATATTTTCATGTATTAAGTTGTTTTGACTTATTAAAATAAAAGTTTCTATTTCAGGGGCATAGTGTGTTAACAATTGTCCAGGGGCATCTAAATGTTTTGTTAACAAATCATGCTCACGCACAACTTTTCTAATTTTTTTTATTTCACAACTTATATTATTTTCTTCTAATACTTTTGAGATTTGTAATGTACTAATAAAACCTGGACGTAGCAAATGAATTTCATTTTCATTGGTAATTTTTATTACAGTTGATTCTATTCCTATATCACAATCTTGGTCATTTTCTAAAATTGTTAAATCAGGAACATGACCTAAATCGTCAAACACATGTTTTGCTTTAGTGGGACTCACATGCCCAAATTTATTCGCACTAGGGGCTGCCACTGGAATATTAGCTAATTTAAGCAATCTTAAAGCAATCTTTCCAGCAGGAATGCGTATGGCAATGGCATCACCACCAGCAGTGACAATTTTGGGTACTTTCTGTGCAGCTTTTACAATTATTGTGAGCGGACCTGGCCAAAAAGCTTTCCCTAAAGCGTCAAAACATTGTCTTTGAAATGCTGACATTTCTGTTAAGCTTTCAGCTTGAGCCAATTCACTTATATGCACAATAAGAGGATCTGATTTTGGTCTACCTTTGGCAAAGAAAATTTGCTCTAATGCCTTTTCATCAAAAGCATGGGCTCCTAATCCATAGACAGTCTCGGTGGGAAAAGAAACCAAATACCCTGACTTTAAGGATAGAGAGCAGTCTTCCAATGACTTTGCTTCTGATGCTTTTAAAATTTTTGCCACATTCATCTCCAAATTTTTATTCATATCGAGTTCTTAAAAGACTTATCCACATGTTATCCACATAGAGTATCCACCGATCGGATGTTCGCATTTTTTCCATATTTTAGAATGATTTTCAAGGTTTTTATAAAAAGTTATCCACATTAAAAACCAAAGTTATCCACATAGCCACATATAAAAAATCATTTTATAACATCACTTTTGGGAATTCGCTGGGAAGCTTTCGGGTATGTGGATAACGTGTGGATAGCCTGTGGACAACCTGTGGATAACTACAGTGCACTATAGTTAAGCAAAAAGTTATCCACCTAAAAGTTTAGTTTTCCACATTCTATCCACAGGTTTTCCACATGTTATCCACACCGATTTTGAGCTTTTTTTGGTATTTTAGTCCTTGAATTTATAAAGAAATTCCTAAACCGCCTTTTAGTTATCCACATAAATCTTATACACCTACTACTACTTCTAATAAATTGTTTTTAAATTTCTAATTAAGTGTATAAGAAGAGTCTTCCCAAACAAACAAGCTTGAACAGCTGTTGACAATGGGTTAAGCAAATTAGGTACAGGTCATTTTTTTAAAAGGTGGACATATGTTTAAAAAGAGCAAATGTTTTTTTTCATCCGACGTCCAAAGTATTAGCCCTGAAATATCAGCTGAATTTGACAGGGATAAATTGGCAAGTGCGTTATTGTCAGTTAGTGCTGCGCAAATTGATCCTGATATCGGATGGGTTCAATTGTCTTTTTCAGGAGGAAAAAAAGTAATTATTTCCTCTATCAGTCATAATTTAGCTATAAAATGTGAAATAGAAGCTCCTTACTCTGGACAAGGTGTTATTAAAGTATCAGGAAAACAATTTTCTGATTATGTAAAACAATTGCCTGCAACAAAAGTCTATTTAAAAGCAGAACTACCTTCAAGAATTCAATTAAAATGTGGAAGAAGTTCAGCAAAAATTCAATTGGTACATGACCAATCACAAAGCAAAATAGAAATACCAGAAGCTGGAACTGCTATTAAAATTAAAGGCCATTTAATAGAACGATGGGTGTCTAGTTTTAAAGACTTTGTTTCTGTGGATGACAACAGATTTTATGCAAATGGTGCATTAATTTGGGCAGAAAAAGAAGCAGAAGGTTTATTGCACGCTGTTGCTAGTGATGCCCTAAGATTAGCAAAAGCTTCATTAGCAGAAGGTATTCAAATTTTAAACTTAGATACCAGCCAAGTTCTAGTGCCTAAAAAAGCTCTCGATGAATTAAAAAGAATTGCTAATATAGAACCTGAAACAGAATTTACTTTGAAATGGAACGAAAGAGAATTGTTTTTTTCAGTTGAAACTGAAGATTATACAATGTTTGCAAAATGTATTGCAGGACAATATCCTCCGTATGAAGCAGCAATACCACAGAATATAAACACTGAAATTCAGCTTGATCTCAAATCTATTCAAGACAGTGTAAAAAGATCCTTACTATTTGCAGATAAAAACAAAGTGATGAAATTTCATTTTGAAAATTCTTTGCTCACCATGGCCAGTTCAACACCTGGACAGAAAGAGGGCGAGGAAGTAATAGAAATGAATGCTTCTATAGCATCTCCTTTTGAAGTAAACTATAACGGTCACTTGATTATGGGTATTTTAGGTGTTTCATCGGGTTCCCGTATTAATTTCGCTTGGGAAAACATGAATAGACCTGTTAAAATTACTGGCGAAAGCCAAAGGGGTTTAGAAGTGTTTTATCTTTTAGTCCCTGCACGTTTTTAAGTACATTTTAAAGTTTTCAATTTTTTTTTAAAGAAATGAGCTATGTTTAATAAAAATAAATCAATTGTTTATGATCCAAATAATAATCAGAAGAAAGATGATGGGTATGGTTCTTCAAACATTACAGTTCTAGAAGGCCTTGAGGCTGTTAGAAAACGGCCTGGAATGTATATAGGAAATACAGGTTCCGTAGGTCTTCATCATTTAATTTATGAGGTTGTAGACAACTCAATTGATGAATATTTAGCTGGACATGGTTCGCAGATAGATATTACTTTGCATTTAGATGGAAGTGTTACAATTACTGATAATGCGCGCGGTATTCCTGTTGATAAACACCCATCTG
>CAYSZE010000039.1:0-4626 GCA_964435255.1 uncultured Oligoflexia bacterium | reverse complement strand
GTATAACTTATGGCATCTCTTAGATCATCAGATGTCATCTTCATCAGGAGTCTCCATTACAGATAGAATTTTAGTTGTTGTTACATTTTCAATAACACCCCAATGACGATTGATAGGACCTCTGCGCGAACCAGGGATAAGAGGAAAAAGTGTTTCAGTTTTTTTTTCTTTTTCAAATTTAATTAAGGAAGTATCTATATTCATTTTTTCGAGGAAAAATCCTATTCGAGCAATTGTCTGCTTATTTCCATATAAATTACAGCACTCAATTAATTCTTTAATTTCATATTTATTTTTTGCTATTAATGCAATCCAAGTATAAGCGGCTGGGAGCGTCCCGAATATATTGGCAAAATATACAGCATCAAAAATAGTTCTTGCTTTAGATGAAAATGGAATTTGAATACCTTCTGCAATTGCAAAAAGTGTACGATTACCAATCTTTTTTATTGGTATCTTTATAAAAACAAATGAATTTCCAGCGATTTCCATTTTTCCAGATAACTTATCATTACAGACAGTGATAAGTTGTGGCACTTGGGTTGTAAATGAGTAGCGAGTAAATGCAGCAAGACCAGTAATTTGCCAAGAAGCTCCAAGCCAGTTCATATAGGACCAAAGCACTTCATAGGGGGATGGTTTCCAAATTTTTCCAAGAGGAGGAAATCGGCCTGGTACAATATACAAACCTTTCTTAATTTTCTGGATTCTATTTTGTGAATGAAGTCTTGTGAGAAGCTTTGTCGTCTGTGCCAAAGAAAGACCTAAGGTCTGCATCACTTCTTCTGAAGAAACGATAGCCCAAGGTTTTCCCTGGGATTTTTTAATTCCATAGGCAATTAATTGATAGTCTTGAACATTTCTACTTTTTTTTGGGAGCTCTTGATATTTCATTTTGGTTAAACCCCTATAAAGGTTTTATCGCAAATAAAATATCAATACAAGGATAAGTTTGTATTGATATTTTATTTTTGTAAAACCCCTATAAAAGTCTTATCTTAAATAAAATATCAATAATAATATTAAATATTTATATAAAATACTAAAATTTTTGGCTAGTTAACTAGTGTGAATTTAACTGTTACTAAAACTGAGAAAATTGAATACGCTTTATTAAAAATTCTAAATAAACAGTCACTTCATTTTCATTTTATCAGAGAAAATGATAATGCTTTAGCTAATATTTAAAAACAATCAAGGACGATTGTAAAAAGGAATTCAAAATGGCATTAATCACGGAAGATACTCTAGAAAAAGAAGCAAAAGGTTGGTTTGAAGAAATTGGATATAAAAGTATTTTCGGCCCTAACATTGCACCTAAAGAACAGAATGCAGAACGGAAAAGTTACTCCGATGTCATTTTAGTAGAGAGTCTGCAATTAGCAATTGAAAGAATAAACCCCGATGTTTCTTTAGAAGTCATTGAGGAAACTATTAGACTAGCATGTCTTTTTGATATTACGAACCCTGCTTTACAAAATAAACATTGCCACAAGCTTTTAACTGAAGGTGTAGAAATACAATACCAAAGCAATACAGGGACAAAATCAGATAACATAAAATTAATTGATTTTGACAACCCAGAAAATAATGAATTTATAGTCATTAACCAAATGACAATTATTGAAAATAAAAACAATCGTCGCCCAGATCTTCTTGTGTTTATTAATGGTTTGCCACTCGCCTTAATTGAATTAAAAAGCATAACTGATACAAGTACAGATATCTGGAAAGCTTATGAACAAGTTCAAACTTATAAAAAAGAAATACCAAGTATTTTTAACTACACAGCCGCAAATGTCATTTCTGATGGCTTATATACAAAAGTAGGATCACTAACTGCTGATCGTGAACGTTACCAATTGTGGCGTACCATAGATTCAGAAGAACTTGCACCTAAATCTATGCTTTCTTTAGAAGTATTAATTAAAGGTCTTTTTGCAAAAGAAAGATTTCTTGACTTTATAAAACATTTTATTGCGTTTGAAACAAAAGACGATAAGACAAATAAAATAATAGCTGGCTATCATCAATTTAATGCTGTCAGAAATACTATTCAAAAAACAATTACTGCCATCTATAACGATAGACGTATTGGGACTGTGTGGCATTCTACAGGATCAGGAAAATCATTTAGTATGGTTTTCTATGCGGGTTATGCTGCACAAAAAAAAGAATTAGAAAATCCAACGATCATTGTTCTTACAGACAGAAACGATCTGGATGAGCAACTTTTTAACCAATTTAGTCGTTGCACTCAGCTTTTACGGCAAGATCCCATCCAAATTGAGAGTAGAAAAGAACTCCGAGAAAAATTAATTGTTGCTTCGGGCGGTATTTTTTTTACGACAATTCAAAAATTTATGCCTGAGAATAAAGGAGATACTTTTCCTCTTCTTTCAGATAGGAAAAACATTATTGTCATTGCTGATGAAGCGCACCGCAGTCAATATGATTTTTTGGATGGCTTTGCCCGCAATATGCGTGAAGCTTTACCCAATGCAAGCTTTGTTGGATTTACAGGAACACCAATAGCAAAAACCGATGCGGATACAAGAGCGGTATTTGGTGATTATATTTCTATTTACGACATTGAACGTTCCATTGCTGATGGTGCCACTGTTCCTTTATATTATGAAAGCCGTTTGATTAAACTATCAAGAGATACACAAATTAATCTTGATGAAGAAATGGAAGAATTAACAGAAGAGGAAGACACCTCTGAAGCACAAAAAAAACGCTCTAAATGGGCTTCTCTTGAAGCTCTTGTTGGAGTGCAATCACGTTTAGCAGAAGTAGCAAAGGATTTTATAACTCATTTTGATGAGCGTCAACAAGCTATTTTTGGGAAAGCCATGATTGTCTGTATGTCAAGAAGAATTTGTGTCGATCTTTATCATGAAATTATAAAATTACGGCCAGAATGGCACTCGGAAGAAGATGATAAAGGAACAATAAAAATCGTTATGACAGGATCTGCTTCTGATCCGCAAGATTGGCAAAAACATATCCGTAGTAAAGCACGCAGAGAAGAAATGGCTAAAATCGTAAAAGACAATAATTCTTCTGTTAAAGTTGTGATTGTAAGAGACATGTGGCTTACAGGATTTGATGCACCTTCTATGCATACCATGTATATTGATAAACCCATGCATGGTCATGGATTAATGCAAGCAATTGCTAGGGTAAATAGAGTATTTAAAGATAAACCAGGTGGTGTGATTGTTGATTATATTGGTATTGCTGATGCTTTAAAGAAAACCATGCATACTTATACAGAAAGCGGCGGCACAGGTAGACCAACATTAAATAAAGAAGATGCCGTTGCTATCATGATAGAAAAGTATGAAATTTGTTTAGGTATTATGCATGGATTTAATTACAAAAAAGCATTAAGTAACTCTTCAGAAGCTTTAAAAATAATCCCCCTCGCTCTTGAGCATATTTTATCACAAGATGATGGTAAAAAACGCTTTACCAATGCTGTTTACCAATTGTCTAAAGCCTTTGCCTTAGCAGTCCCTGATAAAGTAACTGAAGAAATAAGGGATGAATTAGTCTTTTTCCAAAATTTAAATGGAGCCTTAAATAAAACAGAACCTGGAAAAATTTTATCTGTTGAAGAAAAAGAACATGCCATAAGACAACTTTTATCAAAATCTGTTTTTTCTGGTGGTGTAATTGATATTTTTACTGCAGCAGGGTTAAAAAAACCAAATATTTCTATTTTATCAGACGAGTTTTTAGCTGAAGTACGTGGATTACCACAAAGAAATTTAGCGATTGAATTATTAGAACGATTGATTCGAGATCAAGTCAAAACTAAATTAAGACGTAACAGAGTACAAGAACGCCAATTCTCAGAAATGCTCGATGCCTCTTTACTAAAATATAGAAACAGAGCAATTGAAACTGCAAAAATTATTGAAGACTTAATTGGCATGGCGAAAGACATTCGCAAAGCACATCAACGCGGTGAAAATCTAGGTTTGAATGAAGATGAAATGGCTTTTTATGATGCTCTTGAAATCAATAATTCCGCAGTGAAAATATTAGGAGATAAAAAATTAAAACTTATTGCGACTGATTTAGTTAAAATTATTAAAGAAAATTTGGATACCGATTGGGCTATTAAAGAAACCTCACGTGCTAAAGTAAGAATGGCCGTAAAAAGACTTTTAAAAGTGCATGGATACCCACCAGATCTTTCAGAAAAAGCAACTCAGTTAGTATTAGAACAAGCAGAGTATTTATGCAAAGAATGGGATTTTTAGTATTATTTGTAAATAGTATACTTAAATAATAAATAACAAAATAATCTAAAAAAATTATTTTGTTAAATTTTTAATTTAATATTAATATTTTATACTGCTTCTGTATAAATCTTTTCCATATTTTAAAAGAGAGTAACCTTATGTCAACATTAATATTGTAATACCAAAATAGCATAAGAAAGTTAAATTATTTTTTAAATAATTTAACTTATTAGAATAATTTACTTTGGATCCATTTAAGTTGACACAAGTTTAATGTAAAATTTGATACTGAACAGAGCTCAACATTGTAATTCTTGAATGGGGTGCGTGATGATTATAATCATAAAACCATTGTTCTAAATGCCTTAAA
>CAYSZE010000038.1:0-8331 GCA_964435255.1 uncultured Oligoflexia bacterium | reverse complement strand
AGAAGGGTTAGGGATTAATAAGAAAAATTCTGTTAATAATAATGGTTCAGATTCTGGATTAGACGAAGAAGATAATTTTGAATTTTCTTCGAAAGTAATTAGAAAAAGTGACATACAACTAAAAGAAGCCGTTAATATTTTATTAGATAGTATTCAATTATCAAGTAATAATATTAAAAACTAATTAATATTTTTATTAAAATGCAATTTTAAATAAATAATTATGAGTAGTAAAATGGATAAAGAAATATACGATATTACAATATTAGGTGGTGGACCAACAGGTCTATTTGCAGCTTTTTATGCAGGGATGAGAAATGCAAAATGTAAAATAATTGATTCCATGCCAGCATTAGGAGGCAGATTAACTGCTGTATACCCTGAAAAATATATTTATGATGTAGCTGGTTTTCCAAAAATCCTGGCACGTGATCTGGTCGCTAATTTAATTGAGCAAATTAAACCTTATCATACTGAAATTTGTCTTAACGAAACATCCCAAGATTTAAAAAAAAATGAAGATGACATTTGGGAAATAACAACTAATTTACAAACCCATTATACAAGAACAATCATCATTGCTGCAGGTGTGGGATCTTCAAGTCCTAAAAAACATCAAGCCGTAGGAGCTCATATTTTTGATGGTAAAGGAATAGAATATGCAGTACTAGAAAAGAAAGTATATTCTAATAAAAATATTATAATTGCAGGGGGAGGGGATTCGGCTTTAGATTGGGCGAATGAGCTTGTACCGATAGCAAATTCCGTTACATTAATTCATCGCACAGATAAATTTCGAGCGCATGATGATTCCATTGAAAAATTAAAAAAGACTCGGGCTCGTATTATTTTAAACTCTGAAATTGCTGGTTTTTATGGTAATCAGAAACTAGAAGAAGTATTAATCAAAGGTATAGAAGATCAATGTGAAGAAATTATAAAAGTTGATGATGCGCTTATTATGTTTGGCTTCAATAGTTCATTAGGAAAAATAAAAGAATGGGGATTGAATTTGTCTGGCAATGGAATTTGTGTTAATGAGAAAATGGAAACTAATTTACCTGGTATTTTTGCGGCTGGAGACATTGCAAAATATGCGGCAAAACTCGATTTAATTGTAACAGGCTTCTCAGAAGCAGCCATAGCTGTTGCTTTTGCAAAGGTTTTTCTAAATCCCAAAGAAAAAGCACAACCTTTACATTCAACAACTATGATGGAAATTAAAGAAAAAAAAGAAAAGCGATTATCATCAAAGGAGTTATAAATGAAAACTAACTTACTTATACAGACTTTTATAATTAGCAATATTTTTTTCTTGGGCTGTGAATCAACTAATGGAAACAAACAAAATAATTATCATGTTAATTTGTTACCAAAAAATGAATCAAAAGCAAATGGGCAATTAAAACTTGAGTTTGATAATAAGAACAGAATACATTTGACTGGAAAAATAGCAGGACTAAATGCCAATAGCTTACATGGATTTCATATTCATGAAAATGGTGATTGTTCCGATAGCACTGCTATGAATGCAGGTGGACATTTTAATCCTGATTCACATCATCAGCATGGAAGTTCAATATTAAAGGAAGAATATAAACATCAACATGCTGGCGATTTAGGAAATCTTCAAGCAAATGCTTCAGGTATTGTTAATATTGATCTTTATATTGAAAAGCCATTAAATTTGAATGATGATGATAAATATTCTATTCTAGGAAAATCTATTATTGTTCATGCTGACGAAGACGACGAAAAAACTTCTCCTGCAGGAAATGCTGGTAAAAGAATTCTTTGTGGAGTCATTAAATAAACGTTTGGAGCCCAATGGATCATTTCTTTTTTAATGACCAACCTTACTGTTTTTTTAATAAAAATGATATTCAATTAAATTTAGAAAATGAATGGCTGATAACCAATAGCCATGGGAGTTATGCATCTGGAACTATTTCTGGAGTTTTGACAAGAAAATATCATGGGATATTTGTCATTGCTAAATACCCTCCTTTGACACGATATTTGAGTATTTCAAAAATTGAAGAAATAATAGAATATGATAACTCTCAGTTTTTATTATACTCTAACTATTGGCAAAATTCAAAAATACAAAATCCAACAGGCCATTTGTTACTTGAGTCTTTTTACTTAGATGAAAATATGCCAGTTTGGATTTATAACTGTAATGGGCTATTATTAGAAAAAAGAATAATTTTACATTATGAAAAAAATATTTTATGTGTAAATTATAAAATACTTAACAAAGATAACAAATTAGCTAAAATTAAATGTAACATATTTGTTAATAATAGAAATTTTCATTCGATAAAAAATGATGAGACATTTGAAATAAAAAGTTTTATAGATAATAAAATAATTTATATTAAAGATAATAAATATAATAACAATATAAAAATTATTGCAAATTTTAAAACATGTGAATTAAATGAGACTGTATATAATAATTATTACTTGAAAGAAGAAGATAATAGAGGATTTGAAGCACTTGAAAATCATTTATACATAGGTTCACTAAATTTCGATCTTAGTACTTCAAAAAATGCAGATATATTGATAATGGATGAAAATGAATTTTATGATAATCAAACTGATAATAGCTTGTTATTTGATATAAAACAATATAATAATTTTATTTTAAGTAATTGGTTTGAAGAATTAGACTATTCACCAAAGTGGATTCTGCAATTAGTCTATAATAGTGTATTTTTTATTATAAAAAAATTTAATTCTGTAAATGAATATTATTATAGTATAATTGCAGGTTATCATTGGTTTGGAGATTGGGGTAGGGATACTATGATAAGTCTACCAGGTCTCTGTTTAGTAACTGGACGCACGAAAATCGCTCATTCTATTTTAATAAATTACTCTCATTATTTACATGAAGGTTTATTACCTAATCGCTTTCCAGATGAATCAGAAAAACCAGATTATAATACAGTCGATGCTTCTTTATGGTACTTTAATGCTGTTTTTTTATATTTTAAATTTACTGGAGATAAAAATTTTATAGATAATATCTATGATGTTCTTATAAGTATTATAGACTGGCACATAAAAGGAACAAAATTTAATATTAAATTAGATCCTGTTGATGGTCTTATTTTTGCAGGGCAAGAAGGAAGCCAATTGACTTGGATGGATGCAAAAATTGGTGATTATGTAGTCACGCCTAGAATTGGAAAGCCTATAGAAATTAATGCTCTTTGGTTTAATGCTCTTAATATTATGTTACATTTTTCTCGGATTTTAAATAAAAACCAAGAAGATTTTTATACAAAACTCATAGATAAGACAAAAATAGGTTTTCAACAATTTTGGAATGAAGAGCTACAGTATTGTTTTGATGTCTTAAGTGCTGACAATAAGCATGATGATTCTTTAAGGCCAAATCAAATTTTTGCAATATCATTAGAATATTCACCTTTAACTTTACAGCAAAAGCGATGTATAATTGATAGTTGTGGCAGATTTCTGCTTTCACCATATGGTTTAAAAACTTTACCAAAATTTTCTTCTCATTATCACAATAAATACATTGGTTCTCCATTCGCAAGAGATTGTGCTTATCACCAAGGAACTATCTGGGGGTGGTTATTGGGACATTATGCTGTAGCTTTTTATAAAGTAACAAAAAATAAAAAAGTTTCTTTAGGATTTTTAGAACCACTAGAACACCATATCAAAGAAGCTGGGATGGGATTCATAAGTGAAATTTTTGATGCTGATTACCCTCATACGGCGAGAGGGTGTATAGCTCAGGCATGGAGTGTAGGTGAAACTTTATATGCTTGGTATTATATTAATAAAAATTAAACTAACAAAATTTGTTTTTTATAATTATTATAGAACTTTATAAATAACCTAATTGTTTCAAAAATTCAAAAGCATTTTTCTTAGCAATCACACTATTCATTTTTCCATGTGAAGATTTATCTTTAATTTGGCTGATAAAAATATACTGTTTATTATCTTTCTCCAACCAACCTATAAACCAGCCATGTGCAATTCTATGATCTAAATAACCTGCGCCACTTTTGCCATAAAGACGACTTTTGGTATCATTATGTTCTAATTGTAAAATTTCTTTAGTTTTTTCTATTGCGTGTTTAGCAACAGGCAATTCATTTTTTAAAAATTTTTTCATGAATTCAAGTTGTTGATATGCCGTAATTTCTAAGGAAGAATCAATCCAGGGTATTAAAAGTTTTTCTTTATCAGAAGTTAATCCATTAAAATTTTTATTCCCATAGCTAAATTTTTCTAGATATGTATTTATTTCATCTAAACCAATTTTTTCAACAAGTCTTTCACTATACCAAACTACAGAATATTGTAACCATAATTTTGGTGTGACATTTTCTTGCCATTGTTTTGGCATCCATTCTTGAACACCATTTCTTAAATATTCTTTTTTAAATTCCCAGCTTGGATGTGATGCATCTGTTAATATGTTTTTATCAAATCCCATTATACTTAATGGGATTTTAAAAGTAGAATTAGGAGGAGTTGGTTTAGAGCAAAGCTCTGTTTTATATTCTGTTAAGGTTTTATTTTTATTAACATCATATAAAATAAAACAACCTACTGAATTATTGTAATATTTTTTATAGTTTATTGTTTTTGAAAATGCGGGAACTGAACTCAACAATAAAACTGAAAGTAAAAATTTTTTCATTATAACTCCTTATGCAGTAACAAAAATAACAGTTTTTGCTTATCAAGAATGTAGCTATAATAAAAGTTTTTGTATTGTTTTTTAATAAAATATTGTAGACAAATGAAATTAAGATAGTCAATTTAATTAAAAGTGATCTTGATTTCAAAAATTTAATTAGGACATTTATAGGCAATTCCTTGTTGCGTCACTGTTGAAGTTGAACCGCCATTTCGTCCAGTCGTCATGCCGACCTGGTGACCTTGTACAACTACATGTGTAGCTCCTTTTAAAGCTGCTTTATTTCTTAAATCATTAGAAGCATATTCCATTAAGCTCTCATCAGAAATCCAAGTTCCACCAAATACCCCGCCTCCTTTTCCAAAAACAGGTCCTAAGTTTTTGCAATCTTTTCTGTCTAAGGCAATTATTACTTCAATGATTGCACCTTCGTTACTTAATTTTGCGGTAGAACAGCCTTGAATTAAAGTAAGAATTGAGATTGTAGTATATATAGATTTAAAATTATGTTTCATAAATATCTCTCAATTTAAGAAAATATATTAGCACAAAGAAAAGTATTTATATATGTAATGAAATAATGTCAATATATTTTAACGCAATGTTTTATAGATATCTTTAGTTAATAAAATTAATAAATAGATATTTTTAGATTGTAAATATCTATTTAATAGTGTTACATTAGAGTGAATACAGATAAAAACAATACAATAATTAAATTTTTCTTCTATTGTAAGATATTAAAAATATTAAATTATGAAAATATTGGCCAAGTGTAATAAATATTTGTACTATCTTAATTTAAGCTTATTTTTTTTATTATAAATAAAATTAAATAACAGGAATAGAATTTTCAGAAATAAATAATTTTTTAAAAGTCTTAATTTCATCAGAGTCATTTAATTTTTGTGCAGTATATTTGTAACCATTGGAGTCAGTAATATATGTTATTTTGTCTGGAATATTTAATTGTTTTAAAATCTCATAAATTTTTGCAGCTTTACTTAAAATTATAGGTGAAAGCTTTAAACAAGAACTTTCAGATTTACAATCTAATTTATAACTTGGTTGTTGAGATTTATTAAATTGAAGAAGAAACAATGGCTCATGTCTATTATCATTTTCTAAATCTGAATGAAATAAAAGTTTTTTTCCATTTGGGAAATAAATTTCTGAAATAATATAATATACTTTTTTATCGCTTAAACGAGATGAAAATTTAGAGTCACTTCTAATTGAAAAGTGTGCTTGTGAGTTATGCCCACATGATAGAATAATTAAAATATTTGAAAGAATAAAAATGAATATTTTAAGTTTCTTATTCAAATGACTCCCTCATAAAAAAACAATGATATGTAGAATACCAGTTATAAAAAGTAATAATAGTATGACCTTTTCTCTAATATCCTAAAAAATGTTTTTTGCAAAGCATATTTTTAAAAAATATTGAAATCATGAAAATATTTTCTTTAATTTTTTAATTAAATGAAATATGATTTAATTTTGATAATTTAGTAAACAAATTTAAACATTCAAGCCAGATATCAAGCGTTCAGCTTCTTCATCGTCAAGTATTTTGAATCTATTTACAGAGTCATTAAAGGAGTATACATCTGCCGTTGCTATATCAAACCACCAACAATAGATATTTAATTTATTCTGACTAATCATTTTTTGCACAATAGGATATGTTTCAAGACTTTTCTTTTGTTCAAGAACATTGATTTGTGAAAGTTGATTATGAAGTTTAAGGTTTTTGTCTAAAACAACTCCTTCATGTAATCTCTTTAATGACTTTTCTCCGTATTTTAACCAAGACCTTAAATTGGGGGATGAAATTTTATTTCTATCTGCTAATAAGCTTTGCATAGCACCGCATTCCGAATGCCCGCAAATAATAATACTGGAAACTTTTAAGGTATGAATTGAAAACTCAATAGCGGCTGCTTCTGATTCATCACCAACAGACAAACCGTTTTGTTTACAGGGAGGTATTAAATTACCAACATTTCTAACAACAAATAAATCTCCAGGATCTGTTGAGGCAAATAGATTCGGTACAACTCTACTATCTGAACATGCTATGAAAAGAGCATCGGGAGATTGTCCTAATGCGAGCCGTGCAAAGGTGTCTCTGTATCCTTCAAGGACATTTTTTCTGAAATCCGTAATTCCTCTAATAAGTTTCTTCATCTTGTTTCCTATTAAAAGTTCCTAATTTAAAAGGACTTGTCCATCACTAGAAGAACGGAATGGCAAGTCACAATGCATTACTATATTTTAAAAATATATTGAAACTCAATCATAAGATATTTAACAAAATAAAAAAAATTTCAGAGACTGATAAATTTAAAAATCTAATTTAAAACTAGCAAATAATGAAAGACTATCTGCTAAGCCTTAGTCAGTTCCTGTAGTCCCTTTAAAATAGCGGCTAGACGAACGGCGTCATGAATTTTTGTTTTTTCAACTCCAATTTGAGTAGCGTGATTTTCATGAGCAAGAACACATTTTTCACAGCTATTTAAAATACTAATTGAAATAAATATCAATTCAAAACTTGTTTGTGACATTTTTTGTTTTGACAAAATACCCATACGTAAGCCAACAGTTCCATATTCAGTACTAGAGTTTTTATCATTCAAATCAATAAAATGTCTGAACTTATGGTATGTATTTAGCATGCCATTTATACCAGGCATTTCTAAAGCTTCTTCAATTACTTCTTTGTTAATCTGAAGAGCTTGAGCAAAGTTTAACGCAAGTTCATTTAAAACTTTTATTTCAAGAAATTTACTTAAAGAAAGTAGTAGTAATACCAATTCACTTTCTGAAAGATTTTCGGAATAAACATATTTCTCAAAATTCCCTTTTAGATCTTTGATAATAGTTCCTTCAAATTCAGATATTATAGTGCTAAGAAACTTTTCTGTTAAAATTTTTCTATTCATAAATAGACCTTTTAATTTTTGATTAAGTTGAGTAATAAATATTAATTAATATTTATTACGTCCAGCCATAACACCGCCGTCTACATCCCAAATTGCTCCAGTTACCCAAGAAGCTTTTGGTGAAAGTAAAAAATTAATCACTTCAGCAACATCTTGCGGAGTTCCCACTCTACCAATTGGGTGAAAAGTATTAAATCCTTGTAATGCAGAATGAACTTGTTCTTTAGGAATAAAACCTTCGTAAA
Organism: uncultured Oligoflexia bacterium; assembly: GCA_964435255.1. Classification (GTDB taxonomy): domain Bacteria; phylum Bdellovibrionota_B; class Oligoflexia; order Silvanigrellales; family Silvanigrellaceae; genus Silvanigrella. The sequence goes on along the minus strand of CAYSZE010000038.1, from coordinate 439 downwards.
TAGGTGTTTGGACTACTGCTGGAGAAACAGCATTCACTCTGATTCTATATTGTGCAAGTTCCATTGCTAAGTGTTGAGTTAAAGAATGTAACGCTGATTTTGCCATAGAATATGCAGATGAGGGAGTTGCTTCTATAGCTTGTTTTGCCCACATTGAGCCAATATTTACAATCGAGCCTTGTTTGTTGCTTTTAATCATATTTTTAGCAACTTTTTGGGTAATAAAGAAAAATGATTTATTGATGTCGTGATAAAGATCATAGTCTTTATTAGAGTGTTCAAGAAAAGATTTTGGAAAAAAGACTCCTGCTGCATTTACGAGATAATCTATATCAGAATGTTCTTTTTCGATGACAGTTAAAAAGTTTTCTACTTCATTTTGAGCAGTTAGATCAAATGTATAGCCAATTGCTTCACCAATTGGAGCTAAAATATTTAA
>CAYSZE010000037.1:0-21032 GCA_964435255.1 uncultured Oligoflexia bacterium | reverse complement strand
GGAAAAATTGCCGATTGTCAGGATCGAGATCCTGCTAATTGTGAATTATTTATTGTGGAAGGTGATTCTGCGGGTGGTTCTGCAAAACAAGGAAGAGACAGAAGAACTCAAGCTGTATTGCCATTAAAAGGTAAAATATTAAACGTCGAAAAAGCAACGACTGATAAAATGCTTTCAAACCAAGAAATTCGTTTACTTGTTCAAGCACTAGGTACAGGTATTGGTCGTCATGATAATGATGTAGATATTTCGAAACTACGTTATCATAAAATTGTGATCATGACAGATGCCGACGTGGATGGTGCTCACATTAGAACGCTTTTTTTAACTTTCTTTTATAGACAAATGCAGGAAGTTATTAAAAGAGGACATTTGTATATTGCTCAACCTCCTTTGTATCGTTATAAAAAACAAAAAATTGAACGTTATTTAAAAGATGATACTGCGCTAGAAAAATTTCTTGTTGAAATAGCTATGCAAGATGCTTCTATTTTAGATGCAAAAGAACAACAAATAGAAATATCTGTTGTAAAAAATATGTTGTCCTGTGTTGAAAGAAGAAATCGTATTACAAATATTTTAGCACGACGGAGAAGTAGCGTATTTATTAATTTTTTAAGTAATCATTCTTCAATTTCTCCTGAAACATTTTATAATAAAAATGGTTTTGAAAAGTTTGTCGAAGAAATAAACCTTCATGTTTTAAAGTATGGACATGTACATATTAAAATAGATTTTGATAATGAACATAATAGATATTTTGCTGTTATAGATTTACAATTGTCAGGTAAGTCATATCACTTTAAATTTGATTTTGACTTTATTAGCTCTTCAGAATTTGAAGAATTAAAAAGGCTTTCTAATCAATTAGAGACAACTTTTCCATTACCTTTAAAATATTCTCATGATAAAAAAGTAAAATCTGTTACTTCATGGATAGAATTAAGAGAATTTCTTCTCGCTGAAGGAAGAAGTGGTGCGTATATTCAACGCTACAAAGGTCTAGGTGAAATGAATGCGGAACAGTTGTGGGAAACAACTATGCAACCTTCAACCAGACAGTTTCTGCAAGTCACCATTGAAGATGCTATGGAAGCAGACAATATATTCTCAATGCTTATGGGTGACGATGTTCCTCCAAGAAAAGAATTTATTGAAGCGAATGCCTTAAATGTTAGAAATCTAGATACTTAATTTGAAAAAGTTGGAAAAATATATGTCACTAGAAAAAACAAGTGTGCTTTCAGCAAATATTAATGATGAAATGAAAAATGCTTACCTTGATTACGCTATGAGCGTTATTGTAAGCCGTGCTTTACCCGATGTCCGTGATGGGATGAAACCTGTTCATAGACGGGTTTTGTATGCTATGTATGAACAAAATAATATGTACAATAAACCCTTTAAAAAATCGGCACGTATTGTGGGTGATGTTTTGGGTAAATACAACCCACATGGCGATTCCGCTGTTTATGGAGCATTAGTTCGTTTAACTCAAGATTTTTCTATGCGCTATCCACTTATTGATGGGCAAGGAAACTTTGGTTCTATCGATGGCGATTCAGCAGCTGCTATGCGTTATACCGAAATACGTTTGGCAAAAATCTCTGAAGCGTTAATGGCTGATATAGAAGAGGACACTGTCGATTTTGGTCCTAACTACGATAATAGCGAAGTACAACCTTTAGTTCTTCCAACGGTGTTGCCACAACTGTTAATAAACGGCCAAAGTGGTATTGCTGTGGGTATGGCAACTAACATTCCGCCACATAATTTAGGTGAAGTGGTTGATGCGTTGTTACATTAGCTTGAAAAACCTAAAGCGACCATTGAACAACTCATGCATTATGTGAAAGGCCCTGATTTTCCAACTTATGGTATGATTTGTGGCTTAAAAGGTATTCAAGATGCCTATAGAACTGGTCGCGGAAGTATTGTTGTTCGTGGGCGTGCTGTCGTCGAAGCGGCAAAAGGCGGTAAAGAACAAATCATAGTGACAGAATTGCCTTATCAGGTGAATAAGCTTACTTGGATTGAAAAAATAGCGGAATTAGTAAAAGAAGAAGAAATTCAAGGTATTTCTGATATTCGCGACGAAAGTAGCAAAGAAGGTATCCGAGTTGTAATTGAAATTAAAAAAGGTGAAAACGCTGAAGTTATTTTAAACCACTTATACAAAAGAACTCGTTTACAAGATTCTTTTGGTGTGAATATGGTTTGCATAGTCAGAGGAGTTCCTAAGCTACTAAATATTAAAGAAACATTAGAATGCTTTTTAGAACATCGGCTTGAAGTGATTACGCGTAGAACCAACTACCGCTTACGCAAAGCGGAAGATCGGTTGCATATTTTAGAAGGTTTAAAAATAGCAGTTGATAATATTGACCGCGTTGTTGCTGTCATACGTGGCGCTGAAAGCCGTGAAGATGCAAAAGAAAAATTAATATCTTCTTATTCTCTATCTGACAAACAAGTCACAGCAATTTTAGACATGCGTTTGGTACAGTTAACGGGCTTAGAACGTACTAAAATTATTGCTGAGCATAAGGAAACATTAGAAATTATCGCCGATTTAAAAGACATCTTAAGTAAACCTGAAAGAGTACGCGCAATAGTTAAAGATGAATTTATCAATTTAAAAAATTTACATAGTGATAAACGAAGGACAGAAATAGTTACTGAAGCTGGTGAAGTCGATATTGCAAGTTTAATCCCGCCAGCTGATGTGTTTATTACTTTTTCTAGTTCTGGATATATTAAGAGAGTCAATCAAGACGAATTTAGAACACAAAATCGTGCTGGTAAAGGAAAAACAGGGGCTGCCTTAAAAGAAAACGATGCGGTGAAGTTTACTTTTCATGCTCATACACATGATTACGTGTTAATGTTCTCCAATTTAGGCAAAGTTTATAGCTTTAAAGTTTATGAATTACCTGAAGCTTCTGCTACAGCTCGTGGAAAATCGATTAATCAAATTTTAACCATGTCTAGTAACGAACAAATTACAGCAATGTTACCTGTTAAAGAATTTGTCGAAAATAAACATATTTTAATGGTAACTAAACAAGGGACAATTAAGAAAACAGAATTATCATCGTTTTCTAATATTCGTGCTGGTGGTTTAAGAGCTGTTACTTTAGAAGATGCTGATACTCTTGTCTCTGTTAAAATAACTTCTGGAACAAATGAAATTATTATAGCAACTGCAAATGGCCAAGCTGTTCGTTTTGATGAAGATGACGTGCGCTCTATGGGTAGAACTGCTAAAGGTGTTAAAGGTATTACTATAGATGAAGATGAAAAAGACTATGTAGTCGCTGCTGAAGTCGTACAACCTGAAAAATGTCTTCTAGTCGTCACAGAAAATGGTTATGGGAAACGCAGTAAGCTTGATGAGTACCGTAAAACAAGCAGAGGCGCAAAAGGCGTTAAAACTATAAAAATAAGTGAACGTAACGGAAAAGTTATTAGTATGATGCCTGTCGCTGAAGATTCAGACATTATGTTAACAACAAATACTGGTAGAGTGCTTAGAATAGCTGTTTCTTCTTTAAGAATTATGGGTAGAGTCACACAAGGTGTTTGTTTGATGCGCATTTTAGAAGGAGAAAAAATAGTTTCTGTTTCCACTCCTAGTGAATTCGATGAAACTCCTGTTACGCAATTAGATTCGTCTGAAGAAGTAGAGTAAAAATGAGAATGACAAAAAAAAAATTTTTTTATTTAGTTAGCTTAATTAGTTTATCTTTTTCCCTATTCAGTACTTCATGTAGCAAAAGACCACTTGCGCCCAAAATAGGGAATAAACTTTCATTTCCAGGTAAATTAACAACTTTAGACTCCTCTCATTTTTTATTGTTAAATACTGTTGCTAACAATGCGTATCAAGATGGGAGTCTTCAATTATATTCAGTAAATTCTGCTGGCGCATATTCTTTAATGAACGCTTTATCTATACCAACTCATGGTTCAGATGTTGCGGTTTCAAGTGATGGAAAACTAGTCGCCTTATCATTTGATAGTACATATTCTAATACAACTGTGAAATTTTATGATTATTCAAATATGAATGCGCCAGTTGCGCTAAATATACAACTTGATTTACCAAATGCTGGTGGCAAACAGTCTGTGAATCGGTTAGGATTTTTCAAACGCGCGAGTGATAATAATTACTATTTATATGGCTCTATCAATTCTTTTCCCAAAGAAGATGGCACCAAAGGAAATATTCCTGCTCGTACATTTTTAGCACAAATTAACCAGAATTTTACAGCTGTTAATTTACTTGTTGTTCTTTCTTATGGTTTAAATGATCCTAAATCGCTCGCAAAAAATTCAGATGCACTATTACCAAACATGGCCAGCGACATTGTGCAATATACTTTTGGTTACTCTGCTCCTACTTATGTAGGTGGAACTTCTGATTTATTTATTGCTTTTCCAACAGGAACGAGCGGTGGAAATAATAGCGGTGCCAATACATTTCCTTTTTTACCCGACGCATTAAATTATTTTGCTGGAACTTCAAGGACCGCAACGTGTTCAGGTGCTCCTTGTCAAAGTAATCCAGACTTTCGAGCTGTTTCTCTTGCAGTAGTTAACATGGCTGAGTTACTTGCAGGAAATGGTATTAACAATTCAACCTATTTTGTCCCATTAGGTTGGAACCAAAATGTGATGCCTTATAATTCTGTTTCAAACAGCAGAACTATAAAAGCTCCAAACGATGCAAGTGTATCCGACTTAAATTCTTTTTCTTTTCAAACGGGCTTTTGGTCCTCTTATTGGGCAAATACTGTAAGCAATAGTAGTGGAACGGGTTGTTACTCAACTTCAACAGCTACTGCGCAGGGGAATCAGTTTACTATTTTAGGAGATAACACGGTTTTTGCGGTTAAAAGTGGCTCAAATGGCAGCAATGACCTTTCTGCTGATGGTGGTAAAGGCGGTTACGGCAATGAAGTCATTGGGATAAGTGGGTTTGATAAATTAAAAACAACTATAGGAACAATTTTGTTAGCAAAACCATCACCAATTGTGAGTGGGGAGTCTGATTTTAAAAATATTGCTACGTATCAATTAATCGATGCTTATAATTCAGCAAGCAATTATAAAGCTTCATGGATCAATCAACAAGGTTCAAACTTACTAAACACAGGCCCTCTTTCACCCTTTTTATATTCACGCACAACCAACGCGCAAAATGCTAAAGGTGATGGCATTTTCGATGCCACTCCATCAGGTATTGCAAACATTGGTATGTTAAATTTTGGAAGTAATATCTGTCTTCCTTATTGGGCGCGTTCCACAATTATGATTTCTACGATGGGGCGAGAGACGTCTTGGTTAACAACAAATTCGTTTAATTTTTCTAGTACAAACAGCAGATATAACAATACTTATCCTTATGTTGGCATCGATCCTGCAAAGCTTTCAGTTTATTCCTTTAAACCTGGTTCGGGATCTCAATATTGTACTGAAGTGAGCCCTACTATAAATAATCCAAAAGTTTTTTGTGCTAATTTTTTGACTTCTGATATTTCTAAATATAGCGTAAATCAGAGTGATCCCGTGTTTACTTCTTATTAATTTAATTGGAAGAATATTATGAAAATATTTATAGATTCTGCTGATATAAATGAAATTAAAGCTGTAGCTGAATTAGGTGTTTGTGATGGGGTAACAACTAATCCAACACTAATAGCAAAGTCAGGACAAGATTTTAAAACTGTTTTATTAGAAATTATAAATATAATTCCTGGTCCTGTATCTGCTGAAGTTATTTCAACAGAAGCAAAAGGTATGTTAAAAGAAGCTGAAGAACTCGCTAAAATTGCCAATAGTATTGTAATTAAATTGCCTTTAACCCAAGAAGGTTTAAAAGCTTGCAAAGCATTAGCAAGCAAAGGTATAAAAACTAATGTTACTTTATGTTTCAGTGTTGGCCAAGCTTTATTAGCTGCGAAAGCAGGAGCAACATATGTATCTCCTTTTATTGGCAGATTAGATGATATAGGTGAAGAAGGTATTCGGCTGATAGCTGAAATAAAAGAATTGTATGCAGCGCACAAAGTCGAAACCAAAATACTCGCTGCAAGTATTAGAAATCCTCGACATGTGACCGATGCTATTATAGCTGGTGCAGACATAGCAACAATTCCATACAAAGTTTTATTACAACTGTATAAACATCCGTTGACTGATAGAGGGTTGTCACAATTTATTGAAGATTGGGAAAAATCAGGACAAAAAAGCATCACTTAATGTAAAGAATATTATGACAATTTTAGTATATACTGGAAATGCTGGTAAGCTTAATGAATTTAAAAATTTTTTTTCATCTAGTGAACAACAAATATTAGGCTTATCTGACTTAAAAAATATAACACAATTAAATATATCTGAAGCGAATGAAGATTCGGATTATTTTCTGACCAATGCTTTTATTAAGGTTTTCACAGCATTAAAATTTATTTATGAAAATAAACATATAAATGCAATAAAAACGATAAAATCATTACTCATCGATGATTCTGGTTTATGTGTTCCAGATCTGGGGTTTTTACCTGGAGTGCATTCAGCGGTTTATGCAGGTGCGCCAAAGAGTGATACTAAGAACAGAGAAAAATTATCAAAAGAAATAAACAGTATATTTTTAAATGATGGTAGTAAAGACAGCAGATTAAAAGGCTTTTTTGTTTGTTTTTTATTTGAATTTAAAATAAGTGATATAGAAAAACTGTCATTTGTTAAAAATTACAATTTTTCTAGTGCCAGTTCATTTGTTAATTCATTGACCTTAGAAGTTGAAAAAAAGCTATTAAAAAAAGTTAATTTAGATGAAATTGGTGGAGCTAAACAAATAAGCATGACTTTAAATGACTTTTTTGATAAATTTCCTAAAGATCTTTTTCTAAATATTTATTATGGGTTTTGTTGTGGTGAAGTATCTGCGGTTGAGCAAAATTTAATTTCTGGAGTCGGACATGGTTATGACTCGCAGTTTTTTTCTAATGCAAATAAAAATTTGTCATTTGCAAGCATTTCTATGCAAGATAAAAATAAAATAAGCCATAGAGCATTTGCTATGGAGGCATTAAAAAATGGCCATGGAAAGAAACAATAATCCCACTTTATTTTCTGAAGACTTCTTTAAAAATTACAATATTAAATATCCTATTATACAAGCTCCAATGGCAGGAGGAGCTTCTTGTCCCACGCTTGTTGCCGCTGTAGCACAAGCTGGGTGTATTGGGTTTTTAGCCGCTGGGTATTTAAGTGCCTTAGAAGTAGAAAAACTAATTGTTGAAACAAAAAAAAGAACCAAACAAATATTTGGTGTAAATCTTTTTATTTATGATAAAATTCATATGGCTAAAACAGTAAAACCACAAAATATTTCTGCCATTGAAAAAAAACTTGGAATTCATAAAAACAAAGCATATTCAGAAATTCTTCTCGATGAAGAAATAGAACAAAAAATTGATCTTATTATAAAACATGAAATTAAAATTGTTAGTTTTACTTTTGGTATACCTGAGAAAAAGTATTTAGAAAAATTGCGGAAAAATAATATTTATTTAATTGGTAACTGCACAAATATAATAGAAGCAAAAATTATTGAAAATGCAGGCTTCGATGCTCTCGTAGCTCAAGGAATTGAAGCGGGGGGGGCATCGAGCTTCATTTTTAAATCATCATGTTAATGATGAAATAGGGCTTTTGGCATTATTAGAAGAATTAACAGGCTTACTTTCTATTCCTATTATTGCTTCAGGGGGGATTGTATCAGGAAAAACCATTTTAGCAGCAAAAGTATTAGGAGCTAAAGCGGTTCAATTGGGTACAGCATTTTTATTAACAACAGAAAGTGGTATACCTAATAGCTATAAAGAAGTTTTACTGAATTGTCACGCGCATGAAACGAGAATAACAGATAAAATATCAGGAAAAAATGCGCGTGGAAAATTAAATCTTCTTATGAATGAATTAATTACAAATAATTCGCAGAAACTACCCTTCCCATTGCAAAATTTTATGACAAAAGAACTTAGAAATTTTGCTACAAAAAATAATTTAATAGATTTTATGTCATTGTGGTGCGGTCAAAGTGTATGGAAAATAAAACAAATAAAATCAGTTTCTAAATTAATTGAAGAACTTATTTTTGAATATAATACAGCATTAAATCATATGAAAAAAAATATGAATTTATTCGAATAAACTACATGAAATAGGACAATTTTTATCGATATAAAATATCTTCTTATTTTTGAGATATATTTTGCATTCTAGTTTGTTTTGCTGTTCTGTAAATAAATAGGTCATTATGGTATCACTACACTGTAAAGAAAACGCTGGATTTGCAAAGTTGTCAAAGCATTTATTGTTACTTAAGGTAACATCGTTACGAGAAATTATATTAGGTTTTCCCATAAGTGATAACGTCGTTTGCAATGTTTCGCCTACATCAACTTTTAAGCAATTAGTTACATTATCAGAATGCGAATCTTTAAGATGCGTCTCTATTTGTGTTGTTTCAATTCTTTTGCCCATAAAGGAATCATTTGAAATTTTCGAGAGATCACATCTCCCGCCATAATTGTTTAACTTTCCTTCTAAAAACTCAATAACACACATATCATAACGCCATTGACCTTGAGTTGGGGAGGCGGAAGTAGGATTGCCCCATTTTTCTAATACCCTGTCCTTTGAGTCACCACAGACGAGTTTTTCTTTACTACCTGAAACAAGAGAAGCGCAGTTAGAAGTGTTACTTTTACTTTCGCTTTTATTAGAAATATAGGGGTTTGTATGAGAATGACTATAACGTACGACTTCAGCTTTTGCACTTGCAACTTGTACCCATGGTCCAAATCCAGGAAGAATATAAAGAAAAAACCAACCTAGTTGTTTTTCACAAACTGGAAATTCAGAAATATATACCCCGTCTTTATCAAATAAAATGTTTGCAATGCTATCACCACCTTTGCTTTTTGCTTTCATTTTTAAGTCATTTATAACCGCTTCAGCCATTACATCACAGGGAGTCCAGATAAAATTTCGTTGTATACTTTCAACAGTTATATTTGTGCGTTGGAATGAATGACTATTATAAGAATAAAGAGATGTTTTTTCATTAGAACCATTTGAAGAAACACAGCTAGTGATAAAAATTGTTATTATTAATTGAAAAACTATAAGGTACAAGAAAATCTCCAGATGTTTAATAAGTTAAAACATGTTACCTCGTTTGTTTACTATAACATGTATGTAAAATTTTATGATGAAGTGAAAAGAACAAAATAACAATTGGCTCATATATAGAAATTTTTTTAATGTCAATGTTATAGAAATTTAAATATATTTATTTAAAAAAAAAGAATTCTTATTCCTCTTCAAATTCCGATTGCGATGGTCCCCAGGAAGGTTGTTTGACTTCTGTTAACGGAATATCTAAAGCTTTTTGATAAGCACCATCTTTATTCATAATGTAAAGCTTTCTAGGACCATTTCTTGTTCCTTTAGGAGTTCTATCAGATTGAAACAATATAAAACGGCCATCTGGAGACCAAGTTGGTTTTTCATTATCACCCTGATTTAAAGTTAAACGTTCAATTTTGTTACCATCAGCATTTATTTTAAATAAATCCCAACGATCAATGTCTCTGTCATAGCTTGCAAATGCAATAGTTTTGCTATCTGGAGACCAACTTGCAGAAGCATTGTACCAACCTGCATAAGTTATTCTTTTATTTTCATTAGTAATGAGATCTTTAATAAAGATCATTGGTTTACCAAATTTAGTGCTGGTATAAGCAAGTAGTTTTCCATTAGGTGAATATGCTGGTTCAACTTCAATTTGACTGGTATCAAGCAGTAATTTTTTATTGCCACCAAACTTATTCATAGTAAAAATATGGGTTGAACCATCTGTAGTACTTGCAGAAAATGCAATAGTATTTCCGTCAGATGACCAAGAAGCACCAGAACTATTTTGAATATTACTAACTAATTTACTCTCTTTTTTTGTAACTAAATCAAAATTATATATTTCAGGTTTACCAGATTTGTACGATGTATAAGTTATTTTAGAACCATCTTTTGCCCATGTGGGGCTTAAATTTACTGCGCCATTATTCGTTATTTGTTTTAAATTACCACCATCAAAATCGGCTATAAATATTTGGCCATAACCCGTTGATTGTTTTTTCCCGACAAAAACCATTTGCGACATAAAGGGACCAGGTGTTCCTGTTAGTGCTCCAACTAAGACATCTCCAAATCTTTTTAAAGCAATATCAGCAGTTTTTATAGTTAAGTTAGTATATAATTTTCCAACTAATTGGCTCTGTGATTTAACATCAAATAATCTAAATTCAATATTAAATTTGTTACCTCCAGAAGCGGGTGCAAATTTTCCAATTATGACATATTCTGCTTTGAGTGTTTTCCATTGTGCCGCTTGAAATGTTTGCAACGCAATATTAGCTACTTTAGGAAATGACTCTGGAGGGATAAATTCAAACCAATTAGTAAATGCGAGAATGGAATTCATTCTTTTCGTAAAATTATTTAAATCAATTTTTGATACAGGAACAGAATTATCTACATTTAAAAAATTAGGTATTGCTATGCGGATTTTTTTTACGCTAGGCGCACCAACATCAATTGTATTGTCTAGTTTTCCTTCAGAAACAAGATCTTCACCTTCGACATTTCTTTTTCCTGTTTTAGAAGGATTTGTGTTTTGTTGTGTCTGTTTTGAAGAAGATTCGTTTACCTTAGTGTCTAAGGAACTTGATTTACCTTTACTAGAAAAAGATGAGCTTGTTTGAGCTTCACAAACAAGGGCAAAAATAAAAGTAAAGCAAAAACAAAAGATATAAAACGGTTTTTTTAATTTTTTAAAGTTCATAATAAATCCTTTTAACGAACATCTTTAGGAGTATACATTGCTTCAAAACTTTTTGGTGGATTTATATCTTTTGGCGGTGGTTGCGCAAGTGGGAAAGTACTTTCAACCGCACTTAAAGCAAGCTGATCAAAATCGTTGTTACCGCTTGATTTGGTAATTTTAGGTTTGCCAATCAGATGTCCATAGGGATTTACCGTAAATTCTATTTTAGCTCTAAGAGAAGAAGAAAAACTGCTTCCTTCGGACATACTCCAATGTTGTTTTAATTGTCGCCCTATATAAGCTTTATAGCTATTGTAGCTAACACTACTTATTTTTCCTTCTAGAACCCCAGAAGGGGCTTGGGCAAAAGGACTGTCTGGAATATCACTTGGAGATGCAAAAGGTGATTTAGGAATACTTTCTTTTTCTGCTTTTGCTCCTTCAGGTTTGGCTAAGTTTTTTTCACGTATACCATCTGCTTTTTTAGAAGCTTCTTTCCTAGTATCAAGTTCTTTTCGTTTTAAAAAGTCTTCTAGTTTTATTTTTTGTTTGTCTTGGTCGGGAAGAGGTCCTATGGGTTTATTTTTTTCAATTTTTTCTTTAGGATCTTTTTTATCGACTGCTTTTTTACGCTCATTTTCACGATAAATAAGATCACTATTAGGGTTATCAATAGCCTCATTTTTTTCTTCGACATTTGGGGAGGTATCAGGAGCTATATTTTTAGTGAGTTGTTGAAGCTCTCGAATGGTTTTTGAAGCTTCTGTCTCACCTTCATTTTTCTCAGATGAATTCTGAACTGTTTGTGCGGCGTTTTCATTTAAACCAAAAGTAACTTCTACTATTTCGGGTTTTTCTTCACTAATTTTGGAAACAAAAGCTGTAATAAAAAAAGATGAAATAAAAAGTACATGAACCACCAAAGCAATTAACAAAGAAAATTGGCCTGTTTTATAATAATCTTTTATTTCCAGTTGAGATAAAAAGGGTAATTTGAAAGTATTAGGTTTTATGTCAATTAATGGCTGCTTAATTCTTTTGTTTAAAGGAAGTTCACTGATTTTTATATATCTTGGGCCTGATAATGAACGATCAATTAAGGGAGATGTCGTAGGATTAGAAAAATAAATATTCGATTTTGCTGAATAAGTCGACTTATTAAACTTAATCATGTTTTTTTCATCGACTTCAGGATAACGATAAGATTTTAAGTCTAAATGCAAGTTTTGATCATTCATTTTTTATCACGTTTGTTTTCACCGACCATTCCTATTCTTTCTATTCCAGCCTTTTGTGCAGCGGTCATAGCAGACATAACTTTTCCATAAGGAACGCCATTGTCTGCACGAATAAAAATGGAAGGATGTTCTTTACCTTTTACTGAGTTCTTTAGTACTGTAACAAGATTTACATCTTTAATAAATTCTTTTCCAATATAATAATCACCATTTTTATTGATGGATAAAACTAGGCTTTCACTAGACATAGATAAAGGTTTAGTCTGAGATGTTTTAGGTAATTGAACATTAACACCAGAAATAGCAAAAGGAGCTGTTACCATAAAAATAATCAACAGAACTAAACACACATCGACGAATGGTGTCATGTTTATTTCAGCAATAAAGTGACTTTTTCTTTTACTGTCTGTTGAGTTTGTATCATTGTCTAATTGAAAAGACATCCTTTTAAATCCCTTTTAAGAACCTTCATTATCAGATTTTATGGTATAGTGTCGTTCTAAAATATTGATGAAGTCTGATGAAAATCCATCTAATAATACAAGGTGTTTTCTTATTCTATTTAACAAAATATTATAAAATACTACCGCTGGAATAGCGACAAAAAGCCCAAGAGCTGTTGCTATTAAAGCTTCTGAAATACCAGGAGCAACAGAAGCTAAACTTGAAGCACCACTATCGCCAATATCATGAAAAGCTCTAATAATACCTACAACAGTTCCAAATAAACCGATAAAAGGGCCTGCTGAAGAAGAAACAGCAAGAATACTTAAATTGTTTGATAAATTAGATTCTTCTAACATTTTTTGTCTAGATAAAGTTCTTTTTACTGTATCAAAAGAAATTGGGCCAGTGGCATTCCGTTTTTCTCGTGTTTGTAAAACTCTGATCATTTCATTAAAACCAGAACGAAAAATTTCGCGAGCAGGGCTATAATCCATGTCTTTGACTTTTAAATTGAGTTCAGACAAACTTTTCGCTTCCCAAAAACTTGTTAGAAAACGTTCAGACAAGTTATGCATGCTGTTCAGATTTTTCATTTTACTAATGATAACAGCCCAAGTCCAAATACTCATAATACCAAGTAAAATCATTATGGCGAGTCCCACAGGACCACCATTCATAACAATTGATAACCAGTCAATTTTTGTTGAAGTTAATGCATTATCCATTAAATAACCTTCCGAATTTGATTAAAATTCACGAGATATGATTAAATCTTTTTGCACAGCGAGTTGCAAAATTTTCTTTGCAACTTCTTCTTGCGAAGAGCTTGTAGAATCTAAGGAAAAGGCATCTACTGCTGGTTTTAAAGGAGATAAAGCGCGGTTTAAGTCTCTTTCATCTCGTTCATGTATTTCCCGCAATAATTCTTTAATATCTGTTTTTTGCCCATTTTGATTTAATTCTTTTCGTCTTCGTTCTGCTCTTTCTTCTGCCGAAGCTGTTAAAAATATTTTAAGAGGAGCGTCAGGAAATACAACAGTTCCCATGTCCCTGCCGTCAACAACAGCGCCATTGTTATTTAAAACAACTTTTCTTTGAATAGGAAGAAGTCGTTTCCGGATAAAATCTTCCTGGGCTAAAATACTTGAAAGCTCAGAAACTAGAGGTGCTTTGATATCTTGTGTGATTTCTCTTTCACCAATAAACACTCGACCTGAACTTGATTCTTGCCTATATCTTTCAGAAATAAAAGAAATAAATCTTTCTATATGCTCTATATCTTTTTCTTTCATGTTAGCTTCATGAAATAGTAATGCTAAAGTTCTATAAATTGCGCCTGTTGTCACATATATCCAACCTAATTTATGCGCTACTATTTTAGCTACTGTGCTTTTACCTGAGCCAGCGGGACCGTCAATAGTTATAACTTTAGGCTTTTGTTCATCATAAGAAATGTCTGAATCTAACATGATTTCCTCATTTAAAGTCCAAGAAAAGATTCAACCTCTTCCCAACTTTCTTCCCAAGCAGGTACGAGTGGTTTTTCGGTACCTATTGTTGAAAGGGGTGTTTGATTTTCATAAACACCTATTTGCATATATTTTCTAATTCTATCTTTTTTAAGTTCTTCCTTAGACATTTTTTGTAACTGGCTTAAATTTTTATCAAGAGTATCGCCAATAGTTTCAATAGTTTCTTTGGCTTTCCAGTGAGCACCGCCTAAAGGTTCTTTAATAATCCCATCAATAATTTTATTTTTTAATGCGACTTCTGCAGTTAATCCAAGAAGGTTTGCGGCACGGTCGGCTTGGCTGCCATCTTTCCACAAAATAGAAGCGCAGCCTTCTGGTGAAATAACGCTGTACGTAGAATACTCCATCATAAAAGTTTTATTAGAAACTCCAATAGCAAGAGCCCCACCACTGCCGCCTTCGCCTACAACGACTGAAAGAATTGGTACTGATAGCCTACTCATAACCAAAATATTTTTTGCAATAGCTTCGCTTTGGCCTCTTTCTTCTGCGTCCATACCAGGGTAAGCACCAGGAGTGTCTATAAAAGTTAAAATTGGTAAGTTAAACCGTTCCGCTAAATTCATAATACGGAGAGCTTTACGATAACCCTCTGGCTTTGGCATACCAAAATTACGTTTCATATTTTCTTTGGTGCCACGACCTTTTTGATGACCAATAATGACAACTCTTTTTTTTCTAAATATTCCTATTCCAGCAACTATAGCTTGATCGTCAGCAAAATTTCTATCGCCATGTAATTCAATAAAATCGGAACACAATTGATTTATAATATCTAGGGTATATGGCCGATTTGGATGTCTTGACAATTGAGTAATTTGATATGGTGTCAAATTCGAATAAATTTCTTTTGCTAAAAGTTCAAATTTATTTTCGAGAATTGAAATTTCGGCATTTAATTCTTTGGTATCTTCTGTTTTAGTAAGTAAAATTGAGGATTGTTGGGCTGCAATTCGAAGATCAGATATTCTATTGTAAAGTTCTTGAAGGGGTTTTTCAAGCTGCAATATGTCCATGTTGTTTTAATCCTCTTTAAGTGCTGTTATGCCACAATGAGTACAGCTCAAAACTAACTTCGAGCAATGTTAAAGTTGGTAGCAAAATTGAGTGAAATGGTCAAAAAAACTGAGGTAGTTTGCTATGAGTCATCAAGAACCGTCAAAACATAACGAAGAAATGAAATATAATATGCGCGACATGGTGGCTGATTCTACTGGGGTAAGTTGGGTTGATGGCTTAAACGGAAGATTGCTTTATCGGGGAATAAACATAGCCGAGTTAGTAGCGCATGCCACTTTTGAAGAAACGGCATGGTTATTATTAACAGGCAAATTACCAACAAAAAGTAGATTAGACAGTTTCCAATGGGGACTTAGTAATATGTCCCACTCACAAGAAAAAGTTATTCGAATAATAGAAGAATTTCCGCAATACTCAAACCCATTATTAGTTTTGCAAACGTGTTTGGCTTCTTTGGCTTGTATTGATAGAGAAGATGAATATTTAGAAGAAGAAAATCATATTGAAAAAGTTATGCGCGTCATAGCACAAACGCCCGTTATTTTATCAGCAGCCTATCGTCATTATTTAGGTGTTCCTTTACTAGAGTCACGTTCAGATTTATCATTTGTTGAAAATTTTATTTATATGTTATTTGGAAAAATACCCACAAAAAATCAAACAAGATGTATGGAAATTGCTTTAATAATTCAAATGGATCATGGTTTTAATCCTTCAACTTTCACAGCAAGAGCTGCGGCATCAACTTTTGCAAATTTTTATTCAGCAACAAGCGCTGCCGTGGGAGCATTAAGTGGTTCATTGCATGGCGGCGCTAGTGTTTTGACTTTGGAAATGTTAGATAAGGTTAAACAAAGCGGAGATGTTGCTGAGTTTGTTCGAGAACTTTTGCGATCTGGTGGAAAAATAATGGGAATGGGGCATAGAGTTTATAAAACTTTAGATCCAAGAGCTGTTATTTTTAAAGATCTTTTAACACAACTGACTCCAAAAGATGAAAAAAAGAGTGATTTAAAAATTTTGAGTATGATTGAAGAAGAAGCACGAAAGTATTTTAAAGAAAAAATGTTATCTATCCATGTAAATGTCGACTTTTGGAGTGGTGCTGTATATAAAAAGTTGGGAATTCACCCTGTTTTATACTCAGCCATTTTTGCAGCTGCCAGAATGGTTGGTTGGTGTGCTCATATATTAGAACTAAGGCAAAATAATAAGGTTTATAGCCCTGCATCAAAATATATTGGTGAAATAAATGTTCCCTATGTTCCAATAGAACAAAGATAATTTTAAAATAAAATGGAGTTATTGTGTTTTTTGTTTATGAGTTTATACAAAAATTTATATATTTAATTTTAAAAATTTTTACCTTATTTGTGAAAAATAAAAAATTTTTGCGATTTGTGCAATTAAGAGATCCTCTTTTTTTTAAAGATCAGATCATAAATATTAAAAAAGAAAATATTAATGCAATAAAAAATAATAATATATTTTGGATTCATGTTGCAAGCGCGGGTGAAATGGAGCAGGCTATACCTGTCGCTAGAAAATTAACAGAAACTTTTAATGCGAAGTTTTTTGTAACTTATTATTCTCCAAGTGCAGAACCCTTTTTAAAGAATTTTCCAAATATTTTGCTAGCAGTTGGTCTACCAATAGATATTCGTAACATATTTAATTTTGCAATTAGAGAACTTAATATTAAGCGTATTTTTTTTGTTAGATATGATATTTGGCCTGCATTATTTAAAACTTGTATAGAAAATAAAATAGAAATAAATTTGCTATCAGCTTCAGAGAAAAAAACAAAAGCTGGTTTTTTGGGTTTTTTAAGTACAATTTGGAATAAAAAATATTATAAAAATATGAATAATATATTTGCTGTTTCAAAAGATGATTATTCATATTTTACAAAAATTATTGAACCCAAAAACGTTTATCTCGCAGGTGATGCTAAATGGGCTAGGGCGTATGAACGAGCAGTTAGTCATTCAAGTAAAAAAAAGGAACAAGATTTTTCTGCCTTTTTTTCATATTGTTTAGAACAAAAGTCTTTTTTATTTAAAAAGTGCATAGTTTTTGGGTCTCCTCATACAGAGGAGCATGAAATTGCTTTAAAAATTGCAAAATTTTCTGATAAAATATTTTCAATATATGTTCCTCACGATACAAATGAAAGTGCTTGTCTTAATATAAAAAAACAATATGAAATTTATGGAATAAAAGCAATATTATATTCTGAATTGGTAATTGCATTAAAAGATAATATTAATAATACAAATTCATCAAGTATTATATTTGATGAGAATTTAGATGATGAATATATAAGTAAAAACAAAATAAATAATATATATAATTTAAAAATGGCGGCTTCTTTTTCAAGTGAACAATTAGCTCTTTGTGAAGTCATTATTTTTGATAAAATAGGATATTTAGCTGAAATATATGAATTAGCAGATGTTGCTATTGTCGGGGGTGGTTTTGATGGTCAAATTCACAATGTCTTGGAACCTGCTGCACATGGCGTGCCTGTTTTATTTGGGAATTTGTATCAACGTGCGCGTGAAGCTCATGAATTGGTAAGTTCTGAAGCAGCAATTTCTTTTCAAAATACAAATGAGTTATTCCAATTTCTTGTTCAGTGGGTTAGTTTGAATGAGAAGGGTAAGAACTTATCCCATCCTGCAATCCGTCTTGGTCAAGTGCGCACAAAGACGATTCAGCTGTTTAAAAGTATTCCTGATACAAGTGAAATTATCTTGAAAGCCTTACAGAAAGGCAAACATATATAACTGTTAATCTAGGTGATTCCACTTGTGTTTGGATTTTGAACCTTTTTGAAAAAAGAATATGAGTTATGGTCGCTAAGCAACTTGTTATTAATAGCACTTCTTATGAGACGCGTGTTGCGTTGATTGAGGGGGGGCAAGTATCAGAGTATTACATTGAACGGAGTCGCGATAGAGGTATAGTTGGAGGCATTTATAAAGGGAAAGTTATTAGGGTTTTACCTGGCATGCAAAGCTGTTTTGTTGATATCGGTCTTGAAAGAGCGGCTTTTTTATATGGCGGAGATATAAAACCTGAAGGTTCTTATGAATTGCCAGAGGGATTTGATGATGAAGATAAAGGTCTGAATGCCCATGCTGATGATGATGAAAACTCAGAGTCAGCTATTCAAAAAAATATTGCTAAAAATTATAAAATTTCCGATTTGGTTAAAGAAGGGCAAGAAATTCTTGTACAGGTAGCAAAAGATGCCATCAGTACAAAAGGAGCCCGCGTCACAACTTATTTAAGCCTGCCAGGGCGCTATGTTGTGTTAATGCCAAGTATAAACCACATAGGAGTTAGCAGAAGAATTCAATCTGAAGAGGAACGCACACGTTTAAGAACAATTGTCCAGAAAATAAAACCAGAAGGTGCTGGGATTATCGTAAGAACAGCGAGTGAAAATGTTCCCGATGAAAAAATAGTTGCTGACATTGATTTCTTAGTAAAGCTTTGGGATACGCTAAAAACTAAAAGTTTAAAATCTAAATCACCATGTCTCGTTCATGAAGATTTAGATCTTGTATTTAGAGCAACTCGTGATTTGATTTCTAGGGATTTGGATAGAATTGTTATAGATGATAAAAAACGCTACGAAGATTTAGTACGCTTTTTAAATAGATTTAGTGTTAAATTAGGTGCGCAGGTACAACTCTACCAAGGAGAAACACAAATTTTTGATGCTTTTGGCATTGAACAAGAAGTCTCAAGAGCATTGGGATCAAAAGTGTGGTTAAAGTCTGGGGGTTATCTTATTATTGAACAAACCGAAGCACTAACTGCAATAGACGTTAATACGGGACGGTTTGTCGGTAATAAATCTTTAGGCGATACAATAGTAAAAACAAATCTGGAAGCGGTTAAAGAAATAGTGCAACAATTAAGACTAAGAAATATTGGTGGCATTATTATTCTTGATTTTATTGATATGGATAGAAGTGAAGATAGAGACAAAGTATTTCAAGCGCTTGTTGAGGAATTAAAAAAAGATAAAGCGAAAACTACTGTATTACGAATCTCTGAAATGGGCTTAGTGCAAATGACGCGTAAAAGAACTGAAGAAAGTCTTTTACAGAAAATGACTGTTGATTGTCCTTATTGTGATGGTAATGGGCATGTTAAAAGTCCTTCTACAATTTCTTATGAAGTCATAAGGGAATTGTTGCGAGAGTTTTCTCGCTCTAACAATGAAGGTTTTGTAGTAAAAGCTCATCCACATGTAGCTGATCGGTTATTAGAAGAAGATAAAATTTTTCTGGATGAATTAAAGGTACGGCATAGTAAGAAAATAGTCGTAAAATCATTTGTTGATTACCATATTGAACATTTTGAAATAGCACCTATGCGATTTGAATAACAAATTAAAATTGAGAATAAAACTTATTATCTCCCAGCGCAGGAGGGAGATTTTTCAATTTTTAAATTTTTCTTTTCCCATTCTTTTTCTGTTAAAGTATGTAAAGAACATGCTTTAATTAAAGAGAATTCTTCTTGTAATAATTCATTTATAAATCGATGACGCTGTAAAAGAGTTTTGTTTTCGAATGCATTTGACACTATTTCTATTCTGAAATGCGTTTCAGAATTTTTAGGAACACTACTATGCATATGACTTTCGTTAACAACATGGCAGTGCAAACATTGTAAATTATTTTTAATTTTTGCTTCAATTTTTTGAAGGAGTTTCATGTGAGTCATACCCACTCGGTATAGGATAATGAATGGTGCGGACGGAGAGACTCGAACTCTCACGCCTAGGGCACTGGCTTCTAAGACCAGCGTGTCTACCAATTTCACCACATCCGCTTGAAACTCTTCTCTAGCTGAGTTTTTTCAAGAGTTCAACTGATTTGATGACAAAAATTTAAAAAACTTTCAAATGCTGAAAAATTGGAAAGATCTTTGTTTTCTCGTGAAGGCTTTTGGACTTGTGGTTAAATTTAAAATAGCAATCACTTCAGTGGTTTTATTTGGAGAAACCGTGATAATTAAAGAGCTAAGACGTTCAAGCACCATAAAAAGACCCAGTCCTGCTCCTGCGGCTTCTTGCTGTAAGCGGATCATAGCTTTTCTATCGCTTGCGAATAGAAATTTTAGGTATTTGTACACTGTTTGTTTGCTAAATGACCCAAATGAGTCTCTCACTCCGATAGCGAGATAGGTACCATCAAAACTCCATTCTATTTGCACAGTTTCTTGTGGCAACAGCGCTATAGGAACTCGTCTATTCACATCTTGGAGTTTAGGATTGGCATCCCAAATAGCATTCATGAGAAGCTCTTCTTGGACTTCAACTCCAAATTGAGCATAAGCATCAGTCGGTCTTCCAAGAACTTGTGATAAGCCTTTAATAAACTCAAAAAGAGCGTCTCTAAACCATTGTCTTTGGTCTGAATGGGAAAGAACATATCTATGAACATAAGCACCGTAAGAGACACATTTATCAACACCAAAATACTTTTTTTCTCTTATTTTGCGAATTGTACTCATTAATTGCAGATGTGGCACATGATCTTGATTACACGAAAGGACATGGCCAAAAAGCATAAACCCATCACTATCAATAATTTTATCTTTTGTTTCTTCATCGACCAGTAAAAGGTTTTCTATTCGGATTGAAGGGATCAGTTCTTGTTCTTTAATCTTTTTTTCATCAACATGATCTGTAATATACAAAGTCTGTTTGCAACCAGTTTCAGCTAGTCTTTTAATTTCTGCAACAGTATTGCTTTGAGTTGCAATAATAGGAGTAATTGCACAACTTCTAAATAATGCGACCAATTCATTTCTGTAGAGCTCGTTTTCAACATCAACAATTGCATCTAAATTTATGTTGTCACTGTCTAT
>CAYSZE010000036.1:0-5545 GCA_964435255.1 uncultured Oligoflexia bacterium | reverse complement strand
TATTAGCCCTTAATTATTTAGAATTTTTCTTTTTTTCCAATTCATAATAGTCTGGTACTTTTATTTTGCCACTGATTATTTTTTCTTTAATACTATTTATTTCTTTAATTTGCGAGCTTGTAAAGAATTTTTTATTGTGTTCATCATAAGCCCAATCAACGCCACCATCTTTTAAACTGAAAGCAGTGTGGGTGGCTATGAATTTATTTTCTATCAAATCTTTTATTGTGAAGTAAACGGCGTTATCAACGCGTTTTACCATACTTGTAATAATAACTTGTGGTTTGATCCAATTTTGGTTGGAATCAACTCCAATAGCATAGTGTTTTTTATGACTCGACTTTTTGTTCATCAGTTCGGCGGAATCAAAAACGCCTTGGCCCGAATTAGCGGCTACTTGGTAAATAACATCAATACCTTCATTGTACTGTGCTAAAGCAAGTTCTTTTGCTTTTGAAGGATTATTCCATGCATCTGGTGTGATACCTACGTATGATGTTGTAATTTTTATATTAGGATTTACGTGTTTGACTCCCGCTGTATATCCTGTTTCAAAACGGTGAATAAGTGGAATGTCCATACCACCGATGAATCCTACTTTTCCTGAAGCAGATTTCATTGCAGCAATAGCACCCACTAAAAAAGAACCATCGTGCTCTTGAAAAGTAATAGAACGAATGTTTTTTACTTTGTTTTTATCTTCAATGTTTACGTCTATAGCTAAGAATTTTTTATTCGGATTTTTTAATGCTAATTCTGGTATAAATTCGGACGGATTAAAGCCTACGCCAATGATCAGATCGCAGTTAGCTTGAGTTGCAAAATTTCTAAAAAAATTAGCAATTTGATTATCATTTCGTGGTTCAACAAACTTACTATCCTTGCTAATATTTAGCTCTTTAAGAGCTTTATTGAAGCCTGTCACAGCTGACTCATTGAAGGAACGATCGTCTTTTCCACCTTTATCAAGAACCATGCATATTTTGGGGGGCTTTATTGTCTCGTCAGAAGCGTAAGTTGAAGAGATAAAATTTAGACTAAATATGGTAGGTAAAACCATTCCTGCTTTTTTGATCACGCGGTTACAGAGCACGGGAATTCCTTTCGGATTTTAAGTTTCTTGATGAAATGAATTACTTAGCCATATAGGCAAGAATCTGAAAAGGCATAACACAAATGAATCAAATGTTTCTAGGACTTTTTTGCATAAGAAATAGCTAACAAAAAAATATGGTTCTAAGGTTATTTATTTAGGTGGTGAAAAAAATGAGAAAGTGTGTTGACTAATGAGACTCGATTTTGTACATCATCAAACACTCTGAAGAATGTGAGTTGCAATTGTGACTCATTTTTATCAAAGTTTTGCGCGGTTAGCTCAGCTGGATAGAGCACCAGACTACGAATCTGGCGGTCAGGCGTTCGAATCGCTTACCGCGCGCCATTTTCTATATGATATCCCTTGGGAGCGATGGGTGAGTTGGCTTAAACCACGCCCTTGCTAAGGGCGCGAAGGGGAGACTCTTCCGAGGGTTCGAATCCCTCTCGCTCCGCCACCTTTCTAAATAGGTGTGTTCTTGCTACAAAATAATTTCTCTTCACAACAACAACAAATCGATAGTGTAAATATATTAAAATGCCTTGAATTAGCAAAAAAAGCCTATGCTGAAAATGAAGTTCCTGTAGGTGCTATTATTGTTGATTCAGATAATCAAATTGTTGCTCAAGCATACAATTTACGTGAGACGCATCAAAAAGCTACAGCACATGCGGAGCTTCTTGCAATTGATCAAGCATGCCAAAAGTTGTCGCGTTGGCGGCTATCAGGCTGTACGTTATATGTTTCTCTAGAACCTTGCTTCATGTGCGCTGGGGCTATAGTACTTGCAAGAATCCCAAGAGTCGTTTTTGCGGCTATGGATCCTAAAGCAGGAGCGGTCGGAAGTCTTACAAATGTTTTAAAAGATCAAAGACTAAATCATCAATGTGAAATTGTTACAGGAATTTATGCAGAAGAAAGCTCTGCTCTTTTAAAATCATTTTTTAAGCATCGCAGGAATAAATAATATTTTTCGAGTATATTGAATATAAAAGAAGTAGGAGGTATTTTTTTCTTGAAATATCTTTAAGGTACTTGTTTTTATTTTTGGAGAAATAATTTGTGACTGCGACAGATTTAGTAATTGAAGACGAAACGATTGGTGTTGTGTTAGCTGCGGGTATGGGAAAAAGAATGAATTCAACTTTACCTAAAGTCGCACATAAATTACAGGGTAAAGCATTGGTAATTTGGGCTATTGAATCACTAATTGCTGCTGGTATAAATAAAATTATTGTAGTTATTTCTCCGACTCAAACTTTAGTTGAGAAAATTATATCTGAATATCAATTTACAAAAAATGTAAAAATTAATTATGCATATCAAGAAAAACCTTTAGGTACAGGTCATGCAACACAGTGCGGAATAAGTGGTGTGGAACAATATTTTTTATCATCTTCTAAATCTTACAAAGACTTGAATATTCTTGTTGCTTATGGAGACACTCCTGCTGTTACTGGTGAAACTTTTAAAAATTTTATTTCATTTCATAAGAAAAATAATAATATTTTTTCAATTTTGGCATTTGTCGCAAAAAATCCTTTTGGCTATGGTAGAATTCTTACAGATCCTAATGATAATTTTGAAAGTATTAGAGAAGAAAAAGATTGTAATGAAGAGCAAAAGAAAATTAGTCTTTGTAATTCTGGGTTTCAATGCGCAAAGTATGAAGCTATGAAAGAATATTTACCATTACTTAAAAATAAAAATGCAGCAAATGAATATTATTTAACAGACTTACCTATTATAGCAAAAGAAGCTGGAAAAAAAGTTAATTATTTAGTAGGAAAAGATGAATCTGAATTTTTAGGGATTAATTCACAAGAGCAGCTTGCTGAAATGGAAATAAAATTAAAAAAAAATAGTTAAAATAAAATAATGAGGTTTATATGTGTGGTGTGATTGGATATATTGGAAATGGAGCAACTCCTGAATTTTTTTATAACGGCTTAAAGCGTTTAGAATATCGAGGATATGATTCCGCTGGTATTGCCATGTTTGATGCACAAAATGTTTATATTGAAAGAGCAGAAGGAAAATTAACAAATTTGCAACAAAAGCTTAATAAATTACCCAAATTTGCTAAGCTTGGAATAGGACATACTCGCTGGGCAACTCATGGTAAACCAACAGAACAAAACGCACATCCACATCGATCAGAAAATATTATTTTATTGCATAATGGTATTATTGAAAATTATAAAGAATTAAAAGAGTTTTTAATAGAAAAAAACTATGTTTTTAAGAGCGAAACAGATACGGAAGTTGCTGCGCATTTATTAAATTATGAATTTAAAAAATTAAATAATATTAATTCGCCATTTGAAAAAATGCAAAAAGCTATTGCTGCTTTAGTAAAACAAATTCGGGGGGCATTTGCTTTTGGCATTATATGCACCGATGATCCTGAAACTTTATATGTTGTAAAATATGGCTCACCAATTGTTTTAGGGATTGGTGAAAATGAAAATTATATGGCATCTGGAATTACAGCACTAGTCGATCATACACGTGATATTATTATTCTTGAAGATAGCGAAATTGCATATTTAAAAAAAGATTCTATAAAAATAGTAGATTTTAATGGTAAAGAAATAAAAAGAGATCCCATCGTTGTAAATTGGTCTTCAAATATGATGGATAAAAATGGTTATGATCATTTTATGCTTAAAGAAATACATGAACAACCACAAGCCGTAGCACAAACTTTAAGTGGGCGTTTTGATCGTGATTCTGGTAAAATAAATTTAAAAGCTTATGGATTAAACAACATAAATTTAAACAAAATAAACAGATTACAAATAATTGCTTGTGGAACAAGTTATTATTCAAGCTGTCTGGCAAAATATTTTATTGAAGAATTCACTAAACTTCCTGTTGAAGTCGATTTAGCAAGCGAGTACCGCTATAGAACATCAACTGTGAATGAACACACTTTATGTGTAGCAGTATCACAAAGTGGAGAAACTATTGATACTCTCCAAGCGATAAAATTTGCGAAAGAAAATAGTGCGAAAACTTTAGCTATTGTAAATGTTCCTGGTAGTAGTATTGCACATGTTTGCCATGATGAAAGTCTGATTTATGCGGGACCTGAAATTGGGGTTGCAAGTACCAAAGCGTTTTCTGCACAATTGATTGCATTAATATTGCTAGGGTTAATAGTGGCACAAGAACAAAATAAAATGGAAATAAATAGTATTTCTAAAACTATCGACGAATTATTAAAAATTCCGAGCTTAATTGAAAAGACACTAACCCTTTCAACAAGTATAAAAGAGCTTACAAAAAAATATTATCAAATGGATAACTTATTGTTTATAGGAAGAGGACAGCAATGGCCAGTTGCATTAGAAGGCGCTTTAAAATTAAAAGAACTTTCCTATATTCATGCAGAAGGATATGCTGCGGGTGAATTAAAGCATGGTCCAATAGCTTTAATAGATGAAAATATGAGTGTTGTATGTATTGCTCCCAAAGATCAATATTATGAAAAAACAATAAGTAATATTGAAGAAATTAGAGCACGAGGGGGTAAAATACTTGCTATAGGCACTGAAGGAGATACGGCTTTGCAGTCCATATCCAATGACTTTATTGCTGTACCTGAATGTTCAAATATTATCTTACCGTTTTTAACTACAGTTCCTATGCATTTATTTGCTTATTGGATAGCTGTGAGAAAAGGTAGTGACGTTGATCAGCCGCGAAATCTAGCAAAAAGTGTTACTGTTGAATAATTAATTATAAAGTGAAAGAAAATTATGGCTAAAATTAAATATAAGGAAATAATAGTTCCTGATAAAAAAAGAATTGTATTAATTGCGCATGACAATAAAAAAAAGGAATTACTAGACTGGGCTGTAGAACATAGCAATAAACTTGCTGATCACGAGCTTTTTGCAACTGGTACAACGGGAAAATTATTAGAACGAGAAACAGGTTTTAAGGTAACGTGTTTTGAAAGTGGGCCTTTAGGTGGTGATATGCAAGCAGGAGCCTACATTTCTGAAGGTAAATTGGATCTAGTTCTATTTTTTTGGGATCCTTTAGCAGCACAGCCCCATGATCCAGACGTTAGAGCTTTATTACGGGTTGCAGTCGTGTGGAATATCCCACTTGCATGTAATAAAGCTTCCGCTGATTTTTTAATTAGTTCTCCATTTTTTTCAAACTCATATAAAAGACAAATTACAGATTTTTCTACTTATAAAGGAAGAAGAGTTTAATTATCT
This sequence comes from uncultured Oligoflexia bacterium, assembly GCA_964435255.1. GTDB lineage: Bacteria > Bdellovibrionota_B > Oligoflexia > Silvanigrellales > Silvanigrellaceae > Silvanigrella. The sequence goes on along the minus strand of CAYSZE010000036.1, from coordinate 214 downwards.
ATTTAAATAGAATTTTTTAGAGTTAAATGGATCGAGCATGTCATCCATTATTTTATTTAAAATTCTTTTACTATTATTTAAAGCATCTTCTTCTGTTGGTTTGTAAATATAATCGGCAATGACTCCCACACCTTCAATATATTGTTCATACTTTGTGTTATTAGGACGCTTTATTTTATTCCATGCAAAGCGTATTTCACTACCTTTTGGTAAT
>CAYSZE010000035.1:0-11828 GCA_964435255.1 uncultured Oligoflexia bacterium | reverse complement strand
TAAAATTGCAAAAGCAAATATGAATATAAGAAACTTGAAATAAGTAAAACTTATAGTAAATGTGTTTTTTATACGTAAGTAATCGAGCAATTCTTTTTGATAATAAGGAACGACTAGAGCTGAAACACTAGATAAAATACTTAAAAAAATGATAAAAACCTTATATTTAAGACGCATTATGACTATTTTTCTAAATAAATAATTATTAATTAGCATTTTATTACCTATGGAGTATATGTTTAACAAAGATATAGAATAATTTAAGAAAACACAAATATGTAGTGTTTTTCTAAAATAACAAATAATAATAAATTTATTAAGCCATTATTGAATTTATATAAAAGATAAATTAAGTATTACAAAATAGTCTTTGAAAGGAGCCTATGAATCTAAATTTTAACCAAAGAATTATTATCTTTATTGTTGCATTTGCTTTTTTTATTGAACTTTTAGATACAACTATAATCAATACATCTATCCCACAAATTGCACAGACATTAAATGTCCCTACCTTAACTATAAAAATTGCTATTACAAGTTATTTAATTGCCTTAGCCATTTTTATTCCAATAAGCGGTTGGCTTGCAGACAAATTTGGTACAAGAAATATTTTCCAAATTGCGGTTTTCATTTTTACTGCTAGCTCTCTTCTTTGCGGTTTTGCAAACTCAATTTATGAGCTCGCACTTTATAGATTTTTCCAAGGGATTGGCGGCGCTCTGATGATCCCAATAGGAAGACTGATTGTTTTACAAGCATTTGCCAATACAGATCTTCTCAAAATAATGAGTTATATATCTATACTTGCCCTGTTAGGACCTATTTTAGGTCCCATTCTCGGTGGCTATATAACGACTTACTATTCATGGCATTGGATTTTTTTCATCAATATACCAATCGGAATTGTTGAATTCTTTTTAGCATATAAATATATTGATAATCAAACCGTTACAAACGTAAAAAAATTTGATTTAAAAGGATTTATTTTAATTTCTTTAGGCTTAGTTCTCATCTCTTTTAGTGCAGAAAATATGAGCGAAAAATTTTTACCACAATTCTTTATCTGGTTATTTTTTATCAGTGGTTGCTCTAGTATTTTTTACTTTGTGTTACGGTATAAAAATAATTCGCAAGCTATTTTAAATTTAAGTCTTTTTAATAATAAAACATTTTTAATAGGAAATATTCATCTTCTTATTACAATTTTTACTGCTGGCGGAGTATCCTTCATATTACCAATTCTTCTCCAAACTCAGTTTCATTTAAACCCGCTTTATTCAGGTATTTTTTCACTTCCTATTGCTATTGGCGCCCTCATAATAAGATTTTTTATTCCTGCTATAGTTCGTCTCTTAGGTTATAAAAAATTGTTACTTATTAATTCAATTCTTTTATCTTGTTCATTATTCATGTTTTCAACTATTTCTAATTTAAATTACTTAACTTTATCTATAATTGGAATATTATATGGGATTTTTTATACAATTCAAATATCGTGTTCTGTCTTTATCGGCTATCTCTCTATCACTCCAGTAGATAAAAGTTCTGCCATAACTCTCCAAAGTACAAATCAACAGTTTTCTATGAGTATTTGTATTTGTATAAATGCTTTTTTAGTCTATATTTTTTCATCAAGTGCTGGTGAAAATTTTATTATTAGAAATAACATAGAAGCTTTTCAAGTCACATTTTTAATTATGGCTACCTTATCACTTCTTAATATTATAACCGCTAGGAAATTAGAAATTTAGTTTTTAATTTCCCACTTTTGAATTCCATATTTATCATAAAGTTTTTGATATGCATCTGTTAATTTAATAGATAAGAAGTTACTATTAAATATTTTTATTAGTTTCATACTTTTTTCTTTATCTTTAGGACTCAAAGCGAAATATAAATTTTCAGCTTTTAAACAACCTACTTTTTTAAATTGATCTGTATAGTAATTACTTTTTAAATAATTATCTGCTGTAATAGAATCAATTACAAAAGAATCACATTCGTTATTTGTCAGCAATTTAAACCCAACATTAAAAACGTCTTCAGCACTTATCTGATTTACTTTCACATTTTTGCTCAAATGCGTTTTATTAAAATACTCCATCATCCCAGGATAATTAGCCCCTTGAACGATAGCAAGACTCATATTTTTAATAGAATCAGTATTTTTAAACAACCACTTCGATGACTTTTTTACGTAAAAACACATTTGTTGATAAGCAACTGGTTCACTGCTAAAAATAAAATCAGGAGCTTCAATTTTTGCAGGCGCTAATATTCCCTTGATACGTCCTTCTCTCACTTCATTAATTGCAATACTCCAAGATGCTTTTTGAAATTCAACATTAATACCTTCCGTTTTAAAAATATTCTCAACAAGCTCAATGGTAAGTCCAGGCTTTTCAAAATTATCGCACATCCAAGGACACCATATATTAAAAGCGATATTAATTGATTCTGAAAATGCTATTTTTGTTATTAGTAAACTAATCATGATTAAAATAACTTTAAATAATTTCATACTACCCTCTTATAACTACTCTTCAAAATTAAACTCATCAATATTATATTTTTTCTTTAAACTACTCAAAAAATTATTTTTCTTAAGAATTTCAATATTTTTATCCAATATTCCTGCTAAATAAGCACTTTTATTCTTATATTTCGGAGTAAATGCTAAATATATTTTTTCTAATTCTAGACAACCAACTTTTTTAAAATCGTTGGCCATTCTAATTTTATTTAAGTGATAATCAGCGGAAGTATGATCTATTAGCAAAGCATCAAATTGCTTTTCTTTTAAAAGAGAAAAGCCAATGTCATAAATATTTTCAACATTTAGCAATTTTATTTTTTGTAAATTGTTTATATTAGTATTAATATACCCAGTCAACTCATTGTAACTGTTTCTATATGAAATTCCTAATTTTATTGTATCCAATGACCTTTCATCTGTATAAGTCCAATTAAAGTCATTATTAACAAAGAAACACTTATGTCGTTTAGCTAAATGCTTTTTAGGAAAATAAAAGCCTTTAGCCTCATCTTTTGATGGGCTTAATATTCCTAATATTCTTCCTTCTTTTACTTCTAATTTAGCTAATGACCAAGAATATTTCTGGTATTGAATTTTAATATTATTAAGCCGATAAATTTCAGTTACCAGTTCAGATAAAAAACCTGGTTTATCTGGAGTATTACACATCCATGGGCAATTATAATCCCATGCAATATTTACTGAATTATAATCTGCAAGTGCAGGATTAAAAGCGAACATAAACAGAGTTATTAATTTTATTCTCATAATTATTATCCAACTTTAAAAGAAAGATTATCTTTTAAAGTATAATCTATGAAATATAAATGTAAGACAAAGAGCAAAATATTTTTTTGACAACTGCTATAAGTTTAATAAAGAAATAAAAATTTAAAAAAAAGAAAAGAATTAGTGTTTAAAATGTCTCACACCCGTAAAAACCATTGATATTCCATACTTATCACATGCTTTGATGACTTCTTGATCTTGTATACTGCCACCTGGTTGAATAATATGCTTAATCCCAGCCTTATGGATGAAGTCTATACTGTCTGGAAAAGGAAAAAAGGCATCGCTTGCTAATACAGCGTTATCTAAAGATAATCTATTTTTATTAATACAATTCTCAACCGCATCCACTCTATTTGTAAAACCGCCAGCAATGGCTAGAGTTTGATGGTTATTTGCAATTACGATAGCATTTGAACGGACATGTTTTACCACTGTCATACCAAGATGCAAAGCTGAGAAAATGGATTCATTAGGTCTTACTATTGTTGGATAAGTTAAATTGTTTTTATCAAAAACAACATCATTAGTACTTTGTGCTAAAAACCCACCTTGAACTTGTGTAAAAACAGTTTTACTAGCTAAAGGTAAATCAAAATTAAATTTAACTAAACGCAGGTTTTTTTTCTTTTGTAAAATATCTAAAGCATCATCTGAGAAATGAGGAGCAATAACAACTTCTAGAAAAATTTCATTTAATTTTCTTGCTAAATCAGCTGTTACATTATCAGTTAAACAGACAATACCGCCAAAAGGACTCACAGGATCAGAATTAAATGCATTTATATAAGCATCACAAATTGATTTACTTGAAACACCAACTCCACAAGGAGTATTGTGTTTTAAAATAACAGCAGCTTTCATTTTTCTAAATTCAAAGGCAAGTCTAACAGCATGTTCAATATCTAATACATTATTATAACTTAGTTCTTTCCCATGAAAACAATACATATTCGTCAGACATGAAAATTGTGCGCTATTTAGATCATCTAAACGATAAAATGCTGCACCTTGATGTGGATTTTCTCCATATCTTAAGTTTTTTACTTTAATTAAGGATAAAGATAAAAATTCAGGTAATATTTCAATACTTTTTTGGCTTTTTTCTCTAATAGGACCAAGATTTTTTTCGAGCGTATTTTTTAAGGAAAATGATTTTTCTAAAGCAAATGCTATAGTTTGATCATAAGATGCTGTTTCTTTAAATGCTTTTACTGCAAGTTCTTTTCTAAATTGCAATGAAATTTTGCCTGAATTTTTTTCTAGTTCATTAATAAATGGAAGATAGTCAGAGCTGTCACATAAAGTCGTAACAGAAGCATGATTTTTTGCTGCCGCCCGCAACAAACTAACCCCACCAATATCAATATTTTCTACAAGTTCTTCTTCTAGACTTCCTTTTTCTAACATACTTTGAAAAGGATAAAGGTTACAAATAACCAAATCAAATGGCTCAATATGATGGTCATGCATATCTTTTACATCTGACTCTAAACCAGTTCGACCTAATATCCCGCCAAATATTTTAGGGTGGAGAGTTTTAACACGTCCACCCAAAATTTCAGGAAAATTCGTAATACTATCTACGACTTGACATTTGTACCCGAGTTCCACAATTGCTTTATATGTTGAAGTTGTCGCAACTAACTGGCAATCATATCTTGTTAGAATTTTGCAAATATCAGAAAGCCCCGTTTTATCACTCAATGATAGTAAAACTCTATGAATAGCCACGAGATTTTGAATTTTCGAGGCAACACACTGAACACTCATTTCCCACCTCATCATAAGATGTTGTAATTAATAATTATTTTAAGAATTTAAATTTTAAATAAAAAACGAATAAAAACGCTTCTATTATCAAAAAGCTGATAACATTGACTGCTTAAAAAAGATATCCCTAATATTTATTTTTCACCTTCCGAAAGCCAGACATCAGAGATTAACAGGAGTCTCAGTATGGGATTACCCCCTTTCAGAAAAATAATAACAGCAATTATTATAATAGTAGCAATGACTTCTTCTAACAATGCTAATGCAAAAATAGAAATAATTAAAGCTACAAATTGTGATAACAATATTGCATTTAATAATAATTATTATAACCCTAATTAAAATATAAGTGGTTTTACATGCTCGATAGGCTAAAACAATTTACATTATTTAAAGAATTAACAGATAGCCAAATTGAACGTTTACGTGAAATCTCTTATGAACAAAAAATAAAAGCAGGAGATATTTTTATTCATGAAGGAAAAGTCGAACAAAGATTTTACATTATTACCGAAGGAGAAATTGAGATAATAAAAAAAAATGGGGATAGATATTACCCACTCGCAAAATTAAATAATGGCGAGATAGTTGGTGAAATGGCTTTATTTGAAAACTCTGCACGTTCTGCAAGTGCAAAAGCAATTGTCGATTCATCTGTTATTTGTTTTGATTTAGAAAAAATAAAATACGATCAGAACTACTTAGACATTTATGCAAAATTTACCGCATATTTTGGCGACAAAATTTCAAAACGTTTAAGATATACAAATGAGGTTACAGTAGAAGTCTTAAAAGAACGTTTAGCTATTGGGAATTTTGCCGTAAATATAATTGCGATAACAACACTATATGCAATATCACTCCAAATGTTACAAAAATTAAAAAGTTACATGTCTAATTCAACTTTAGTAACAATTATTGTATTATCAATGTTCTGTTATTTCATAATTTCTATGATGCTTAAAAGTGGGTATCCATTAAAAACATTTGGTATCACTACAGAAAACTGGAAAAAATCTATTATAGAAGCTTTTATTTATACTATTCCATTTCTTGTTTTAATTATGATAATTAAATATTGTTTAATTCTTTTTATTCCTAGACTAAATAATGTCCCACTTTTTGATCCTACTGCCATTTTTAAAACCGCTGCTGATATTAATATGAAAGTTTACTTTGCAGCTCTTTTTGGCTACATTATATTTGTTCCAATTCAAGAACTTATTGTGCGCAGTGGTATACAATCAGCCCTGCAAAAATTCCTTTCTGGTTCCAAATTTAAAACCAGATGGTCAGCAATAATATTATCTAATATTTTATTTGCTGGTGGACATTCACACATAAGTGCAGGATTTGCTCTCTCTGTTTTTCTTCCTGGAATATTTTGGGGTTGGTTATATGCTAAGCAAAATTCGCTTATTGGAGTGAGTATTTCTCATATATTAATTGGAGTATGGGCAGCATTTATTGTTGGTTTTGAAAACATTTTTTAATTAATTTGCAAAAGAAAAAATACTTTCTTCTTGCCACTTTGCTCGCACATATTTTTCACATTCACCTACCCATAAATATCTGTTGTGAACACCTACACACAAATTATTATGTTCATCTGTTCTGTCTTTTTGAAAACCAAATGACAATAAATCTTCAAGAGTCATAGGTTTATCTTTCTCAAGGAAACTAAAAATGTAAAATCTATCATTTAAGCGTTTCGATGTGACCAAATAAAATTGTTCCTTTGGCTGAATAATTTCATTACATTCTAAAATTTTTAAATATGAGTAATTACTCCCAATTTTTTCTATTGCAGTATTTTTAAAATTACTGTCATCATTTTTTACGAGACAATAGGTTTTATTATCATAATCTCTTCCTTGGATAAAACCAATAAATCTTAAACTGTTAATATCAAATTTGAAAACAAAGTCCGAGGTTGGATATAAAGTTGCATAGTTACGATATGAATTGCTAACATATTTATTGCCAACTTTTAATTTTTTATATTCGTGATCAATTGCTTCTATTTTTGCATATCCATAATGCGTTTGTTTAAATGCTAATGATAACAAATAACCATTTTCATGATATTCTTCACAATGAGATAAAAATAAATCACCCCAATGAATAAATCTATTTTTCATGCGTAAACATGTATTTGAATTTTTTAATTTTAATTCGGAAAAAACAAATGAATCACTAGGTGCTACTTTGGAAGAAATATAATTCAGATCCCATTCTTGAAATTGTTTTAACGAATTTCTACATGGCATAAAACCAATTTTTTGCCATGATCCAGAATTTATATCTGAGGCAGTAAGACATAATGGAACAGCATCATTCTCGCCAACTGTCGTCACAATTTGCCCAGACTCAGTTAAATAAAAGAAGACATTGCCATTTTTTTTAGCCACACTGAAACGTGATTTATAGTCTTTTAAAGAGTCGTGATTTGCCAAAGTATAATTTTCGTAGTTTTTATTTGCAATATCAATTTTCCATTTAACAGGAATGTTTTTTAATTCATTTTGGTGGATATTATCTAGATCTAATATTTCACTTTCTTCAGAATATTCATTGTGCAGCATATCACCTTCATTAAATAAACAAGCTTTATTTATCGCTTTTTCTGCATTTAACATTCTTCCATCTTTTACATATTGCAATAAATGTTCATATTTATCAGCAGTTTCAAATATGATATTTTTAATTTCTTGCGCACTTGCAGTCGGTTTGCAATTCCAAAGTATAGCAGTAACTCCACTGACAATAGCAGTAGACATAGAGGTTCCGTTAGCATTATAAAAATGCTCATTATCATCTAAATAAGGAACATTATGTCCTAAAGTCACTATATCAACTCGGGTTGGACTGTACCGCGAACCACCACCTAAGGCATTGACATAATGCTGAGGAATAGAATGATTATCATACATAACAGCTCCAACTCGAATAACTGGATCTACGGTTTTAGCTTTTGTTGTTCTCGGTTTATAAGCCGCAGGCCAAATTTGCGATTCAATTGCTGTCTGATCTATATTTTTATTGTCATTTCCCACTGCTGCTATAATTAAAAAATCGTTTCTTTCACTGACGCTCATTAAATAGTCATGCCAATCTTGATAATGACTTCCTTGGTAGCCTCCAGAAACATTAATTATTTTTTCATTTCCTGTAAAAATAGCAGCTTTTACAGCTTCTAAAAAAGGATTAAGTGCATTTATATTAGGTACAGCTATTCGATTGACTATAGGAATTCCAGGAAAAATTCCAAACGCACGGGAAAACTGTGGATAATTCCTTGTTGCGCCAATGATAGAAGCTATTGCAGTTCCATGAACTTGAATTTTAAAAGAATTATTATTTTCACCTAAATTATTCTGAAAATCAATCATATCATTTTCATTTAAATGGATATTTTTATTAATATGAAATATTTTTTTCATAACGTTTATATTTTTTTTATCCTTAATTTCAGAATCAATCACTGTTACACCAAAGTTATAATGAGGAGGGTTAAAATTTTCTGGCAAGTTAAAACTTTTGTAATAACTATTAAGAGTCGATGCAGATAAAGAATTAAAAGGATTCAATAAGAAATAGAGAACAAAAATTTTTAATAATTTACATATCATAAAAATAACCCTAAAATTAAATGATTTATTCAATTGTATCATTTTTTTATATTAATAATTTTAATAAGCAATTTTCATATAATTAATTTTTCTAATAAATTTAGAAGTAAAATCTTTTAGAAACAATATAAAACAAAATCAAGATCATATTTAAAAAATATTTATAATAAAATAAAGCGTTTATTATTTATTTAATAATTATAAAAACTTGACAAAGTAATTTTTTTCTTTAAGTATAATTCCAACATTTTGTTTTTTGTTTATGTCTTTTATTACTACTACAATTTTTTATTTTCATCTCATTTAAAGAGACTTTCATAATGAATAATTTTTTAATTATAGCTCTTCTGTGCCTTTTTAAAAGCTTTTGCTATAGTTTAACATATAAAAACATTAGTAAAAATGCTCATACTAAAGTTCTTTTTGATGAAGGCATGCTTTACTATTACGCCTATTCTTATTCACAAGCCGAACATAATTTTCGCATGGCAATTCAATTTGATAACACATGTGCTCCTTGTTATTTAGCTCTAGCCATGGCTAAAAAACAACAAGCTATTGAACTTGGAAAATCATTTGCAACTTCAGGTTTAAAAGAAGTTCAACTCGCTAAAAATTTATTAAAAAAAGAACAAAGTTTTTATTATGCACTTGCCTTTGCTCTAGAAAAAACATTCAGTGAAAATCCAACTGTTAATTTAAATTTTTTACAAAAGAATTTAATAGAAGAATTAAAACATATTTATAATCAATATCATAATAATCATGATTGGAATTCTGAAGCTTTAGCTTTACTTGTCGATGCTATTGCATATTACCCTATTTCTGATGCTAATAATGACAATTTTCATTGTAGTAAAAAGTATGAAGAAAACTTAAAACGTGAAGCCATAGAGTACATGCAAAAATCTTTTTACAATCGCAAGTATAAAATTCATCCTGGTATTCTCCATACCTATATTCATATGAAAGAAACAGATTTAACTGATCCACACGGTATGCTTGCTGCCAAATTGCTAGCAAATTTTCATAACAATTATATTGCCCACTATGCACATATGCCGAATCATATTTATTGGCGCAGAGGAATGTATAAAGATGCCATAGAAGCAAATTTAAATGCTATAAAGTTTGATGAAAATTATTTCAAAAAAAATGGCATTGGCTTAAGTACATACTATTATGAATATCATTATCTACATTCCCAGCATTTCCTTACCATACTAGGTTTTTTAACAAATAATTTAAATTTATCTTTAAAAAATGCACGCGAAATTAAAATGCTGATGGACTTTAACAGAATGCAAGATATTTCTGACTATAGAGACATTTATTTAACTTTAGAACACTTATTATTAGCTCGTTTTGAAAATTGGCAGGAAACAATCAGTTTACCCACAACTCAAAAATTAGGGGATTTGGGAATACTCTTTTTAAAATTTTCCCAAGCTCTCTCCTATTTGCATTTAAATAATGAAAAAGAATATTTAAATTCATTGAATGAAATTAATAAAATAGCTCCTGAAAAAAAATTTATTACAAATATAAAAAACTTAATAATAGTGTATTTAAATGCAGCAAAAATGATCCAAAATAATCTCACCTTTAAAGAGGTTGAAAATTACATTATTCAAAATAATATTAAAGAATTAGAAGAAATAGCTCATAAAAACAATCCTCCTTTATGGATTTTTCCATACTCTTTATTATTAGCAAATTACGCTAATAAGCGAGGCGATAAAAATGCAGCTGAAAAATATTTTACCTTGTTTTTAAAACAATATCCTAATGCTACGTTTGGGAAATTAGATTTTAAAAGTTAGATTAAAAATGTAATATTTATGCCAGTTAATAATTAATAACTAGAAACAATATTTTACTTTTTTTACTTTTAAACCTATCAAACTATAAGTAGTGTTTAGGAATCATTTTGAAAATTATAGGAATTATTGAAAAGATAACTATATTTTTCTTTGCCCAATTTTTTTTGCTGGATTGCCAGCAAAAATTTGCCACTCAGGAATATTTTTAGTAACAATACTTCCCATGCCAACCACAACATGATCACCTATGGTTATGCCATCAACGACACAGACATTAGCGCCAAGCCAAACATCATCACCAATAGTAATACCCTGTGAAGTTACGGCTTGGTCTTTAATATTTTTTTCTGGCAACATACCATGGTTAAATGCATAAATTTTACAGCCATTGGCAATGCGGGAATTTTTTTTAATAACGACACCTTTTGCCCCACCATCAATGACAACACTGGCATTAATACTGACTCCATCTTCAATAATAATAGGACCATGCAGAAAAGTTTCTGCCGCAATTGTAACGTTATTTCCGATAACTATGTCTCGTCCTGGTTCAGCAAAAATATTTGCTGTTGGTGCTATAAAACAATTTTTTCCTATTTTAACTGTTTCTAAGGACATTAATTCTGTTTGAATGGACTCTTGCCAAGGTTTTGCCCATAGTAAATGTTTTTCTTTCAGTGAATAATATAGCCATGGCATATAACTCAAACGGCGTTTGTGTTGCGTAATATATTTTTCCAATTTGCAACCTTATAATGTTTTTAATTCAATTTTTTTGTAACTGATCATAGTTCTTCTCGCATCAAACAGACTTTTATAACTTTCATAACGGATACGAAGTTTTTCAGTTTCCGCACTGACAGAAACTATTTTTTCTAATAGCTCAATATACTTCGAATCTTCTTCTGCTAAACGTTTTCGACGAGCTTCTGGTCTTTTATCGCCTGTTAACTCAATACGGTTCATAATTTTAGCGCGCACTGAAGTTCTTAACAGTTCTAAACGTTCAGCCTCTTTTCTTTTTTCCACATACTCAAGACCAATTTTATTAGCCAATTGAATAATTTCCTCGAGGCCCATTTCTTTAATTTGCGTTGTAGGCTGTTGCGGCGAATAATTTTTTGTTACTTTTTCTTCTGACAAATTCACACCTTTATTTTACAAAGACTTGCTCATTTCTAACATACGGTTCAAAGCCTGTTTTGCAAGTGTTCGTTCTGGTTCCTCTACCCGAATAATGTTTTGGGGAGTCCCTTGTTTTATTTGCTCTAATGC
>CAYSZE010000034.1:0-8492 GCA_964435255.1 uncultured Oligoflexia bacterium | reverse complement strand
ACCTCTTTTTGCACCATAAAAATACCGTGCCGATAAAATTTTTTATATTTACAAAACCACATTAAAATATCACTTGTTATATAATAAGGGATATTGCCAACACAAACGGGTTGCAATTTTAAAATATTATCTAGGTCATTTTCTGGATTCCATTTTAAAATATCTGTGTTTAATATGTTTATTTGATTTGAAAATTCAGTAATTAATGTTTTAGCTAAACCTTCAACTGCTCGTTGATCTTTTTCGACAGCAAGAATTTTAATATTTTTATCTAAAAGTTTTTTTGTTAAAGCACCCGATCCAGGTCCTATTTCATGTAAATATTTTTCTTTGTTTTGCTCGAATAAACTATCGATTGCAGAGGAAATTTTATCTATTACGCTTTCATTATTTAAAAAATTTTGTCCTAAGGATTTTTTTGCCTGTAAATAAAAAGCTTGATTGTTTTTTTCTTTATATGTTTTATTTTTCATAAATATCCTATATTCTTAACTGCTTTGTAAAAGCGCCGTTAAATTCATGGCAAAAAAGGTGGTTCAATGTCAACTCAACAGCTTACATTATATGAGTGCCCTGCAACCCGTTCAGATAGAGTAAAATTTTTACTTGCAGAAATGGACATTTCCTACGAAAAAAAAACAATTCTCTTGAGCCAGTCTGAACATTTGTCTAAAGATTACCTAAATATCAATCCTTATGGTTGTGTCCCTTTTTTGATTGACACCGCAGAAGATATTAAACTCATTGAGTCAGGTGCTATTTGCCACTATTTAGGGAAAAAATACAAGAAAAATATTTATTATCCTGCTGAAAATAATCTAAAAGCACAAGCGCAATATGATGAACTTATGTATTTTTTAACTTCAACATTTGATCCTATTTGTTATAATCTTTTTTTTCATACAAAACGTCTGCCTTCTGAAAAGAGAATCCAAGCAGTTGCTGATGAAAGTATTAAGAAATTTTCGCGTTCTGTTATGTATATTTTAGATAAGTTAGAAAAAAACAAATATCTCTTAGCTAATCAGCTTAGTGTTCCTGATTTTATTTTAGCTCCTACATTACTATGCATAAAAGAGGAGGTTATGAAATATCCTCTTTTACAAAAATATATAGAAAATATCTTAACTTTACGTTCTATGAAATTAGTAAGGGAAGATGTAAAACAAATGCTGTAGGTTCTCTGGCTTTAAACTAAAAAAGCGCTTTGTCTTAGCGCTTTTTAGGATCTTTTTGTGGAGCTTGTTGATCTTGCGGTTTAGCTTGGTTAGTAGCAGGTGCAGGTTTTGACTTATCTTGCTTTTTCTTTTTTTTACTATCTTTGCTAGGCATGACAATCTCCTTTGTAAATTGTACTTCGTTACTTTATTAGGATAAATTATGTTATTTGAGAAAGCAATACACTTAACAAAATTAAGACATTAAAAACAGAATAGAAAAGAGGGCTAGCCGTTCGGTGCTAACCCTCTTAGTCGTTCTTCTGAGGAAGAAATGTGGCATGTAAATTTTGTGAGGACAATGCTATGGCGAGAGATCAAAGGAAGGTATTATTTTGGGGTTGGAAAGAAGCCTTAATCCTCCGAACAATTTTGTCTCATGGCTTCTTGTGGACGTTATAAACTCAACTTATTTTAAATTGCAAGCTTTATACTGAGGTATCTAAAAAAAAGACTCCCAATTTTTATCCCTGCAAAAATCAAGAAAAAGCTGTTCTTCATCTTTTACAATAAACAGTTAAAAAACTTTAAATTCATAAGTTTTTTTTAAGAAAGCATTTGTATTTTTTTAATGTTTTACTAATAATACTTATTTTTTAAAACTGCTTTGATTTTAATCATTTTTTTATTTTTTTATTGTTTCTAAGCCAATTAATTATTATGCCGCAATAAAAAATGAATAACTTTTTATCATTTTTATCGAATTTACATTTTTTTTAGAATTGAATTCTACTTAAGGCATTAACATTCAAAATTTACAATTGAAATCTTTCTCTTAACCTTTGAAAATATTCTTTTTTTCCTCGCAGGAGAAAATACGTCCCTTCATTTTCATAGCGTTCATTGATTACCCTAAATTTTTCTCGTATTTCTCCTATAGCTCCCTGTATTTGATAGGGAACAAAAACCGATTCATCGGTCATATCTTTTTCAAAAAAATCACGGATAAACTGATAAACTTTTTTGATATCATCCTCATTACGTGTCGAAATAAACAAGGAATTGGGATATTCTAGTTCTAAAGCTTGTAAACTACTGCTTTCGACCTTATCAATTTTATTAAATATGTAAACACTTGCCGTTTCCTCTTGCACTCCAATACCCTGTAATGTGCTTTTTGTTACAGCAAGGTGTGATCGCCAACTGTTATCAGAAACATCAATGACATATAATAATAACGACGCGTTTAAAGCTTCTTCAAGTGTAGAACGAAAAGAGACAACAAGATCATGTGGTAGCTTTCGGATAAAGCCAACCGTGTCAGAAACTAAAATTTTGGGTTGTGTTTCAGGATAAAGAGTTCTTACTGTTGTGTCTAAGGTCGCAAAAAGTTTATCTTCAACAAGAACATCACTGCCTGTCAATTTTCGCATTAACGATGACTTACCTGCATTTGTATAACCAATTAATGCGACACAAGGTTGTTCCGAACGTTTTTTTCTTCTGTTTCCTTGTTCTGTTTGAATGGCTTCTATTTCTCTTTTGAGTTCAGCAATACGATCTCTTATCCGCCGCTTATCTAATTCAATATCAGTTTCACCAGCTCCTCTGGCACCCGCACCACTTCCTTGCCGTTCACTAGCACCGCTTTCACGAATGCGGGGGGCTAAATATTTTAGCCGCGCAATTTCAACTTGGAGGCGTGCCTCTCGGGTTTTGGCATGTTTGCTAAAAATTTCAACAATTACTCCCGTCCTATCTAGAACTTCTACGCCAAAAGCGCTCTTTAAATTAGATATTTGTGAGGGAGTCAGTTCACAATCGAATATAATAGCTTGTGGTTTTTTTGCTGGATCAATTTCAACCTCTACCACTTCATCTAATGAGGTGTGTAGCTGTTCTTCTTTTAATTTTGCTTTACTTTTTTTTATTTGCGGTCCCGTTTTTACTTCACCCGAACCACCAGTCAGTTTAGCAATTTCTTTAATTTTTCCTTCTCCTAAAGGAACAGCTCCAGAAGAAGACAATCTGCGCTGATGCATAACACTCAAAATAGAAAAGCCAAGAGTTGTCACAAGTCGTTCTAATTCTTTTAATGATTCTTGGTTTTCTGAGTCAGATATATCAGGAGTAGGAACACCTACAAGCAACGCTTTAGGCAATTTATTTTGATTTGTTTCATTAAGCATAGAAAAAAACCTTTTTGTAGCAATGGAGCCCATATCCGGGCTTGAACCGGAGACCTCTTCCTTACCAAGGAAGTGCTCTACCGCTGAGCTACATGGGCATTGCTTATATAGTAAGTTCATTCAAGGCAAAAAGCTAAGGCTGGATTAATGGAGCGGGTGAAGGGGCACGATCCCTCAACATTCAGCTTGGAAGGCTGACGCTCTAGCCAATTGAGCTACACCCGCTTAAGAATGGTGTCACATAAAAATACGTGCACATATGGTGGGGAGGGGCAGATTCGAACTGCCGAAGTCGTAAGACAGCGGATTTACAGTCCGCCCCATTTAGCCACTCTGGAACCTCCCCGATA
This sequence comes from uncultured Oligoflexia bacterium, assembly GCA_964435255.1. Lineage (GTDB taxonomy): Bacteria > Bdellovibrionota_B > Oligoflexia > Silvanigrellales > Silvanigrellaceae > Silvanigrella. The sequence continues at coordinate 4,796 of CAYSZE010000034.1, read as the reverse complement.
CCGTGGAGCTGGCTAAGGGAATTGAACCCCCAACCGCCTGATTACAAATCAGGTGCTCTACCTATTGAGCTAAGCCAGCGTACGTCTCGGTGAAGGTGTGAATAATGTATGTAAGCCAATCTTGTCAAGCAATCTTATGAAAAAAAATTTTTCTATCAGTTAAGGTGGTTACAAAAGAATTAAGAATCTTTTTCTGCAGGAAGATTTTACCTAAGAATATTTGACTCGTAAATTTGTAGCAATTCTGTTTTCTCCTATAAAAAAAGGTAATATTAAAGCTAGGAGAACACCCCAGTATGAATGATGATAAAAAGAAAACTAAATCATTAAAATACTTTAAACGTTTTCAAATGCAGCTTTATTCGTTAAGCCTTCTTTTAACTTTCTCCACATCACAAGCAATTGCCCAACAAGCATTCACCAGTGAAGATGACATGCGTGATATTTTTATTGCTGGTGGCTACGGCGCCTTATTTGGTGCAACAATGGGTACTGCCATTTTACCATTTTTATCAGGCTCACCTATTAGTAATATTCGTGTTGTTGCTGGCGGGGCTTCCATAGGTTTTATGATGGGAAGTGCTTTTGGTTTATATAATGTTTCTAAAATTCAAACAAATTCTTATTTTAATTACACACCTGAAAATGACGAAAATTATTATTATAGCATGCCACCTATTATCCCTGGGCAAGGAAAAACAACCCCATCAAAAAAAGAAAAAGATGAACAAGCTATCGCAAAGAAAAAAGAAATTCCAAGAGTTGGTGCTTTAATTGTTGGTGAAGGCAAGGATTTACATATAGGATTCCCTGCTTTTTGGGTTGGACAGAATGAAGTTGGAATTGTTCTTGCATCTATAAAATTTTAAGTAATGAATAAAATATCAATTTTATATTTAATTACTTATTCTATGCAAAAAAAAATTGACAAAAATAATTACTATCTATAAAGTAAATTTAACATAAAGTAAACTTATGTTTTCTTTTCTATTAAATTAAAGTTGAATTATGAATTTCTAAAAATACTCCCTAATTACAAATCTAAAAAATAAAAACTAAACTAAGCGGATAGCAATATGAGTGATATACTTTGCTTAAAAAATGTCTCAAAATACATTATGGAAAATAGACCAGTAAAAAGTCATTTTTTTTATGAAAAATTAACAAATTATCTTTTTCTAGAAAAAACAAAAAAATATTTAATAAAAAACTGTTCCTTAAATTTAAAATCAGGAAAATCTCTTGCCATAATAGGATCAAATGGCGCAGGCAAATCTACTTTAATGAAAATAATTTCAGGTGTTATAAAACCTTCAGAAGGTGAAATCTATATTTTAAATTCTGTTCCTTTCCAACGAAACCCGCATTTTTTAAAAAAAATAGGGGTTGTTTTTGGGCATAAAAGTTCATTACTGTGGGATTTACCTTTAAAATATAGTTTTGACTTGCATAAAACAATTTATAAAATAGAAGACAAGAATTATAACTCACGCTTAAATTATCTATTAGACATTCTTTCAATGCAAAATTGTTTAGAAAGAAAAATTAAATACATGAGTTTAGGTGAAAGAGTAAAGTCTGATCTTATAATGAATATGCTACATTCCCCGGACCTTATATTATTAGATGAGCCAACAATTGGTGTCGATATGGAATCAAAAATAATGATTCGTGAATTCATAAACTATGAAAAAGAAAATAACAATAAAACTTTTATTATGACCTCACATGACCCTACAGATATTGAAAACTGTTGTGATGAAATAAATATTCTTGCCAAGGGGCAAATGGTTTTTTCTGAGGAAACAAAGAAACTAAAAAGCAAATATGAACAAAAAGTAAAATTAACTATAAAGAATACAAAAATTGACTTAAATAGTATTAAAAATCAGGTTACAAATTGGACATCACCTGAATTTATTATTAATAATAACCAATTAAGTATCATTTTTAATAAAGAAAATGAAATAAAATTAATAAACTTATTACTCACAATGAATATTACTGAGTTTGAAATTAAAAACATGTCATTTGAAGAAATTTTAGCTGGTAAGTTTCAAATTTATAAGTCCGCAGAGAATTTAAACTATGAGCAAGAAGATAATTGATATTTTTAAAAATTTAAATAAATTTATCCGCATTTTTTCTATTGAAATTTTATTAAATAAAGGCACTATTATTAGTGAAATTATTGGCGGGTTAACTTTACCCATTATTATTCAACTTTTAACATGGAAATTTGTTTTTTCTAAAACAGAAACTATTAACAACTATACCTTTAACCAAATGGCTATTTATATTTTTATAACAGTTTTATTTTTAGTTATTTCTGATGGCTTTAGTGTCATTGAAGAAATGTCCCGCCGAATAAAAAATGGCAGTATTGAGGTCTTTAGGTTGAAGCCGATGAGTTATTTTAACTTAACTTTATACACCTACATTGGGAGAAATATTCCATTCATACTTGCAACAATAATAATACTCGTAATTTTTACTATTATCTACACTAAAATTCACTTTATTATTCCTATCATTACTATATTTTTAGTAGCACAATTTATTTCATTTCAAATTTCTTATATTTTTTCACTTTTTAGTTACTGGTTTATAAATCATTATTTAATAAATTATTTTTACTATTTAAGTTTACAAATTTTTGGTGGCATTCTTATTCCAATAAATTTATGGCCAGAACCATATCAAAGCATATTAAAATACAATCCTTTTCGTATTGTTATCTCTGGAGTCACAGATATACTTTTAAACCCAAGTGCTAAAAGTATTTTTTATTTTTTAATTTTGTCTTTTTTTTATTATGTAATTTTTATGTTTTTAATTCATTTTATAGAAAATTTAACTATAAAAAAGTATCATTCTTATGGCGGATAAATGTTTAAAATAATTATTAAAACTATTAAATATAAGTTTTTAAGTGAAATGTCTTATAAAGCTGATTTTATTGGAGACCTTTTCATTACTTTTGCTATTAATTTTTTTACCATATCTTTATTTAAAGTAATCTTTTCTTATAGTGAAAATTTTTCGTATTGGACTTATGATGACTTCTTTTTAGCCTCACTTTTTTTTATTGCTTTTCGCTTATTAATAGAATGCTTAGACGATGGCATGTTCGATTTTTTTGAGCATGTTTTTAGTGGAAAAATTGATACTTACTTATGTAAACCCGTTAAACTATATTACTTAGTTGTAATTTATTTCATAAAACCTAGTAAATTATTAATTGCTCTTTTAATGTATTCTTATGTATTTTATTATATTTTTAAAAACAACTTAGCAAGTAATTATATAGAAGCTTTCTTAGTTATTTTATCCACAATAATATTTAGTTTAATAGGATTACTATTTACCTTTATTTTGTCCTCCCTAAATTTATTTTCAGAAAAAAATTTGTTTATAGGAATATACAATTATCATCTTTCACAAATGTGTTATTTGCCTCCCACTGTTTATGGTGAAAAGCTTTTTAAAACTTTATTTATATCAATTCCATTTATATTTTCAGCATCTGTGCCTGTACTTATATTAAAGCACGCTCAATATTATTTGTTTTATTTATCATTCTTACCACTAACTATTCTCCTTTTTATAGCTTATATATTTTATAAAAATTACCGACCACTCTTAAAATCATTTGGCGGCTGAACCTAAAGTTGACACCAGACAAATTCTATAAAATATTAAGCAACAATTATTTTAGCCAAAATAGTTGTGTAAGTTACATTTTATTATATATTATAAGAATAAAACATCATCTTTTTTCACCCAAAGTGAGGTTTCTATGAATGTGCATTACTTTAGTCCAGGCCCTGCTAGCTTACCCAAAGACGTAAAAAAACAAATAAAAGAAGAACTGTTAGATACTTTTGGAATGGGAGTTAGTGTGATGGAAATATCACACCGTTCTAAACAGTATGAAAAATTAAATGAGGAAACTCTGCAACTTGCTCGAAAAGTGTTTCAGGTTCCAAATACCCATTCTATTTTATTTAATTGTTGTGGCGCACAACAACATTTTTCACTTATTCCACAACATTTGTCTAAACCTGGCGAAGAAATAGCATATACTGATACTGGAATTTGGGCGCATTTAGCATGCGAAGAAGTTCACGCCATGCCCAGAAAAGTACATATTGTCTACGATGGGAGAACTTGCGATTATGTCTCCTTAGGAAACCCCAGTAACTGGGAAATTCCTGAAAATTCTAAATATATCCACATTACAGTTAATAATACTGTCTATGGAACAGAGTATAAATCGATCCCCACTTTTGGTGATATTCCTCTGGTACTTGATATGACAAGTTCAATAGCCGCAAGAACTGATATTCCCTGGGAATCAACGGCAGTCATTTATGCGAGTGCGCAAAAGAATTTTGGCATTGCTGGTGTTTCAGTCATTATTATACGTAATGATTGGCTTGAAAAAAGCAGAGAAATTACGAAAGCTAATTATTTAGGTAAAGCATTATCTTATCATGCTATATTTGACGCAAAAAGCGCCTTGAACACCCCCCCTGTGTTCCCCATTTACGCTATGAATCGTATGTTAAATTGGATAGATCAATCAGGTGGCGTAAAAACCATGGAAAAATGGTCACTTGAAAAAGCCAAAATGGTCTATGCAGAAATAGACGCTGGCCTTTATATAGGAAGAACCGATAAGCATGATCGTTCTCGTCACAATTTCGTGTTCCGTTTACCCTCAGTAAAACAAGATGAACATTTTATCAGTGAAGCAGCTAAACATCGTATTCTTGAAATCAAAGGCTACCGTT
>CAYSZE010000033.1:0-6364 GCA_964435255.1 uncultured Oligoflexia bacterium | reverse complement strand
TGTTTAATGATGGACTGATCCGTTTGACACGTCCACAAATCAAACAAAATGAGTTGCAACAGTTAGATGAAGGTATGAAAATAGGTTTACAAAATTGGTCTAAATTGGCTCATGATCTTGAACGTCTTGCCAAAGAACAGTTAGAAGATGTTCCTGGTTATGATGATGCTCCCTTATCCCAATTTGTGGTGGCAACGTTGGCTTGGTTGCCTGGTGTCACAAGTGTGCTCTGTGGTATTCGTAAAGAAGAATATGTGACAGATGTTGAATTTGCTTTAAGTCGGCCAGCGTTGCCTAGGGCACGTGAGCATTTATATGGTATTTATGAAAATTTAGAGTTTATAACCTAGCTTTTGTATTTATGGAGATAAAAGATGAACCTTACCCAAGAATTTTTAAAATTTTCTCTTGCAACAGGGCCACAATGGGTAATGTATACTTTAATTGTTTGTAGCATTATAAATGTTGCTATCATTATTGATAGAATAATCTTTTTTCATCGTATGCGCGGTGACTTTCCAGAATTTATTAAAAATCTTACAGAACGATTGAGTTCTGCCGAATCTCTCGAACAAACTTCGGCCTGGTGTTCTGGACAAAAAATGTTAGAGGCCAATGTGGCGGCGGTCGGCTTAGAAAGAGGGCGTGACAATTTAAAAGCGTCTGAAGAATCGATGAATGCAACAATGATTGCCGCAAAAACCCGTTTAGAAAGAGGTCTTGTTGTTTTAGGGACATTAGGAAGTAATACACCTTTTCTTGGGTTATTTGGCACCATTATTGGCATCATAGAAGCCTTTCACGCCTTATCAACGGCGGCAAATCCTGGTCCAGAAGTCATTATGGCTTCCATTTCTGAAGCGCTGGTAGCTACGGCTTTGGGATTATTGGTTGCTATTCCAGCTGTGGTGGCGTTTAACTTTTTTAATCGTGCAATTAAAAAAAGGATTGCGAATAGTGATGCGACCTCAAGAATTATTATGACTCACCTTGGGTTAGCGCAAGCTGGTGGTGCAAATAGTAAAAAGAAAGGAAGCTAATTATGGCAGGTAAAACAGGCGGTGGAGATGAAGATCCTATTGTCGATATAAATATTACACCATTTGTTGATGTCGTTTTGGTTCTTCTTGTTATTTTTATGGTAACAGCACATTTTATCGTTAATAAAGGAATGAAGTTAGAATTACCGAAAGCAAGTTCTGCTGAGCAATTACAAAATCAAAAAACTTTTAATATTTCCATCGGAAAAACGGGCGAGTTTATGCTTGATGGAAAACTAACCACTGTTGAAGGTTTGAAGGCTGCAGCTCAAGAAGCAACTAAAAATAAAGCAAAAGTTGTTGCAATGATCAGTGCAGATAAAGATTCTGTTTATAATTCTGTTGTAATAGTCATGGATACTCTTCGCACTGAAGGGATTACAGATTTTGCTTTGCAGCTTGATCCCGCTTTCCAAAAAAAATAAGATGAGGCTCCGTATTGTTCTTACTTGGAGCCACATAAAATGTCATCTCAGAAATCTTTAATTGATAAAAATATTTGTTCTCGTATATGGATTCAGCCAATTAAAGGAGCGAGGGAAGGTATTGAAAAAATTGGTCTAGAAATGGAAATGCATGCTTTCGATGCTAAAACTCTAGCTCCGATTGGAACTGCACAGGCAAAACTTGATGTCCAAACATTGTTACAACGCGTTGCTGAAATTACAACCCCTATAAAAATAAAATATGATGAATCTTCTTCTTTAATTACAGATATTTTCTTAAAACAAGGAGGGAATATTAGTGTTGAGCCAGGAGGACAAATTGAATATTCATCAGCGCCTTTTGAGAAATTATCTGATGTTGTTGAAAATGTAGTAAAAGGCTTAAAAATCTTAGAAGCAGCAGCTGATGGTGAACTTGTTTTTTTATCGCATGGAACAAATCCTCTTGCATTAGATAAACATCCTTTAGTCTTGCCTAAAGAACGTTATCAAATAATGACTCGTTACTTTGAATCGGCACCACATATCCGTGGTATAGACATGATGCGGCACAGTGCGACTGTTCAAGCAAATTTAGATATTTTTGGTGATGAAAATTGGCAAGATGCAGTAAATTTGATTTTAGTGTTAGTTCCTATCACGCAAAAACTTTTCGCAAATTCTCGTTACTTTAAAGGTAATAAGAGTCTTTTTTATTCAGAACGGCAAGAAATTTGGAATCAAATGGATCCCACCCGATCAGGTTTTCCAACGGATTTGCCTTTTGCTGATAATGCTGAATGTGCATGTGCGCAATGGGCGAGAAATGCCAATGTCTTTTTTATCGATGGTTTGCCTATGCAAGAACAACCTTTATTTAATGAATTGTCTTTTGAGTCCTGGTTAGAAAAGGGATACAAGGGAAAATATCCAGACATAGAAAGTTGGGAAACACATTTAGGGACTTTATTCCCTCATTTAAGATTACGAGATTTCTTAGAAATTAGACATATCGATGCGCAGCCTTTTGAGCATACATTTGCACCCATTGCCTTTTTCTCTGCTTTAGCAAAAACAAGTAAAGTTAGAAAAGAAGTCTGGAGTTTTTTAAAGAAGAAAAAAATTGATTTTAAAAAAATATTTTCTGAAAATCGTGATTATACTGAATTAGAAATTCCATTATTAAATTTAGCTAGTGAAATATTATCAGATTTAAAAGAAACAGAAGCATTTAAAGCTGTTGAAGCTTATAAAGTATTTATTACTGAAAAAGAAAAATATTGGCAGGCAGCAAGCGCAAAAGATTTTGTTGAGAAAAATAAAACTCTGCATCCATCTCTGGAGTTTAGTAAACATCTCTTTTAATAATATAAAGGTGTTTTAAGTTGCAAAAAAATAATAATTATCTTTTTGGTGTAATTGAAATTGCAATTGCCAACTCTTTTGTTGGAGTAAATATTATATTAAATAAATTTTTAATAGAAAAAGCTCCACTTATGCTTCTTTTAGAATTAAGATATATATTTGGTGTTATTATTTTGCTTCTAATGGCATTAGTATTAAAAAAATTTAAATTTTATTTATCCCCCGATCGCTTTACTGGAAAAGATTGGGGTATTTATATTTTAATGGCCTTATCAGGTGGCGTTTTTTTTAATTTTATTTATATGTATGGTTTAAATAAAACCACAGCAACTTCAGTAGGGATTATTGGAAGTTCTATTCCAACAATCATTGTTATCTTTTCCTATTTGTTTTTAAGACAGCCTCTAAAGCGTATTCATGTTCTAAGTGTTATTTTAGTTGTATTAGGAATTATGATATTAAACTTAACAAGAATTCCAGAAAAAGTTGGAAATAATCATTTTATTTCAAATTCGTCAAATCAAATGATGCTTGGAAATTTTATTGTTTTTTTAGCGATGGTTCCAGAAGCTTTATTTACTATTTTTGCTAAAATGCTAAAAATTCGTGTTTGTCCTATTCTTTCAGGATTACTTATTAATTTCTTGAATGGTTTATTTTGTTTGCCATTTTTAATTTTCTCTGCATGGGATTTCAATTTTTCTAAAATAGATTCTTCCATTTGGATTTTAAGTTTTTTGGTAGGATTATTTAGTGGTGCTTTATTTTACTCCTTTTACAATAGTGGTATTGCAAAAATTGATTCCAATACAGCTGCTTTAATGACTGGTGTTATTCCTATTAGTTCTGCCATTCTAGCAATTATTTTTTTAAACGAACCATTTCATGTTACCACATTTTTAGGAATGCTTTGTGTTTTAATTTCAATTTATGTTGGTGTTCGCTACAGTGAACAATCTAAAGTTTTATTGCATAGAGTCCGCAAGTAATAGCAGCATTTCACTGGTCTGTTTTATAGATAGGGTTTTATTATTTCCATTTACTCGAATATAATTTTCATCTAAAACTTTAAATTCTTCTATTACGCCACTTTTTAAAATGAAAAGGGGAGAATAGGTGCCTTCATTATTTCCTGCTTCAAATTGCTGGATTAATTTTGTGGCGCGATACAAATAAAAAAGATCATAAGCAGAGTTGGGTTCTATTAAAAAACCAGCTTCTCCTGGTATATAAATAAACAAATAATCTTTGGTAAGTTCTTTATTTTTAGGATCTAAATTAATTTCTCCATAAGAAACTTTTAATTGATGAAAGAAAAGGTTTTTTTCTAAATCTTTTTGTGTTCTTAAAAATAAAATATCTTTTTCAAGTTGTTTTTTTAGTTCAGTAAAAAACTCTTTTCCCTTTATCGCAATAGGAATATCAAGATCAGTAATTTCTTGTTTCGTTAGAGACCAAAGTTTCGTCAAATCCATAAGAACGCCTGTCATTTCCTAGAGAATCAAAAAAAGATTTATGGGGACGAAATAGAGTTCTTGGTACTTCAATAAACACCAAATTTGTCGTAGCTGAATTACCAATCAATTCGTGTAATACCGTTTCATGGTAACATACTGGCACACCTTTGTATTCTCTTTTGGTAAGTAACCAAAAACGATCGTCAAAAAGTTTAGAATAATTTACTTTTTTTCCCAATGCGGGTTCTTTTTCAAAGGCCCGTTTATTGGTTTTTAACTCAAAAAAGGCAAGAACGGGATTAAAATGTGTTGCTTTACCTCGTGGGCCAAAAAATTCTGTTGTGTCTTTTTCATCCACATGAGGCATTTCTATACAGAGTTTTATTTTTGTACCATCTGGTAATTCAGCAAAAATGGGGCCGCCACCAATATCTGCAACTTCTTTCCGTACAACTCCAAAAATGGAAAGGGGTTGTTCTAACCATGACAATGTTTTTTCCCATGCGGGCATATCTGGAATGGTGTGGGGCAATGGTTGCCAGTGAAATAAATTGCCAATTATTTTATGAATACTTTGAAAAGGAATGCCAATAAATTTATTTTCAGTATTAAAACATAAATTTATACCTTCTTGTGCAAGTTCTTGGCTAATAAAATTACTTAAATAAGATAATGCATGAAACATTTCTTGATCGTGAATTCTATTTAGTTCTTGTTTATTTTTATCTTCTAAAAATAAATAATCTTCAATTTTCGCTCTCAGAACTTCAATACAATCACGAATGAGCCGAAATGCCTCTGCTGGAATATTCAATTCTTCGCAGCGGTCTTTGCTTGTACCTATAACGTTATCTATATTGCGAATGTGCAAACATTCAGCATTTGGATAGGCAGCGGCAATTGAGTCGAATAAATGGATCAACTCGCCATGTCCAGCTGAAACAGGAACATAATTTCCCTCTTCATCGGTATAGGGTGAGCCATCCATGTTAAATCGGATGGTTGATAAAGCGCGACCTTGCTCAGTTATGAGCCAACGGCCTTTTTCAGAAACATGATTTTGATTGAGCCATGTTGGTGCAAAAGGTGATTCTTTTAAGGCAAATATATCTATTGAATTGTCTAATATTTGTTTAGATAGTTTTTGAAATTCTTGTTCAAATTCTTTCTTTTGATTATTTGGAACAACTAATATATTTCCCAAACATGGTAGTAACTTTAATTGTTCAGCAATTTTTAGCATTAAAAAGGAGTCGCCTTCAATAGTTGTAGGGACAAGAGCTTTAGGTAACGCTCCAAATTGATGAATAAAAACAGAACAAATAGAATATGATTTTAAAATATTTTGTTCATGCGTATGAAATGAAATAAATTCATTTAAATTATTTGCATTAGATTTTAACGAATAATTTTGTCCGCCAATTCTTTCCATCCAATGATTAGAATGTAACTCAAATTGTTCAGAATTCTTTAACTTTTCTTGGTTTTGTTGTTTTTGCAAGGGCTTATTAAATTCCCAAGGCGTGCGGATAATTTGTTCACCAAAATTTTTGGAGTCATTTTTCTTTTTTGCTGTTTTTTTTATATTTTTTTCAGAAGCTGGGAGTTTGCTGTTACCATTTTGCAGTAAGTCAGTTAAATATTGATAAAATTGATAGCAATTTTTTTTGCTTTCTTCAGCGATATGTTCTTCCAATGAATCGAATAAAGCTGAAATTTCTGGTATATTTTTAATACTTAAAATAGATTCATGAATTTTTTTTCTCTCTTTATAATTTAAAGGTCTAAATGTTTTATTTAAAGAGAAAGCTGTAAATATTTCTTTTAGTTCAGGGACTATATTATTTAATATAATAATATATTTTTGTAGCTCACTAAAAAAACGTGAGGCCGCACCTGCTGCTGGAATACAAGTGACTAAATAATTGTCTCGCCAGTATTCCATAGAACTTTTTTGAAATTTTCGCAAAGAGGGGTGATAAGTTGACGATAATAATCTTGTTATTAATTTCCATGAGATGATACCACCATTACTGGTTGTACAAGCTCCCATAATAGGAATAGTCGTATTTATTTG
>CAYSZE010000032.1:0-12405 GCA_964435255.1 uncultured Oligoflexia bacterium | reverse complement strand
TTCTCTTTTCCGTTTTGCTCCATCAATTTCTATAACAGAAAAAGAAGATGTAAATGCTGTTACAGTCATTGCTGTTGGAATAGAAATAAAAATAGCTTTACTATAAGTTCTATATAAAGAATGTTTCAATAAATCTGTTATAGTCCCACTACCTAAAGCTACAAAAACTTTACAATTATCTTTAATGCTATTAATACAATCATCAATATAATTTAAATATTTCTCAGAAGCATGAATTTGTTCTGGTTGTATATTACATTCTTCAGCTATATTTTTATAATAAATTTCAATTTCATTAGTAAAAATATTTTGTATTTTTTGATCTATATTAATATCTTCATTAAGTTCTGCTAATTTAAACTGCCCGTCTGTCAATAAAAATATTTTTTTTTCATTTAATTGCGACAAAATATTTAGTAAAATATTTTTAAAATTAAGATAATTTTTACAATAAATTTGTTCAGGTATTTTATATTTTTTAAAATCACTAAAGCCTTCATTTATTAATGTTGTGTTTAATATCTCAAAGTATTTCATAATATTTCCTAAAATAAAAATACCTCGAGCTTTTTAAGTCCGAGGTATGAAATAAATTGTCTTCGTCATTTGTTATTTTTGATGCTCAGTGTTTACAACTTGCAACTGAGAATTTGCTTTTTGTTCTGCGGTATTAACAATTCTAATATTTTTTTCATTTGCTTGAGTATAGTTAATATTTATAGCCCAACGTGGACCAACAATACCAATGACAATTGCAGCAATAGATGCAATGATAGTCATAGCCATCATCCCAGAATTTGTTTCTTCTGATTGATTATTTTGAATTGAATAACGCGTCGCAGGTTTAAACCACATTTCTGCCATTATTGATAAGTAGTAATATAAAGATAAACAACTAAATACGACTAATATTATAGATAAACCTATAAATCCTTGATTAATTGCTGACAGTAATAAAAAGAATTTTCCAAAAAATCCTGCGATTGGCGGTATGCCAGCGAAACCAAATAAAAAGATACTTAAGGTTACTGCCGCAATAGGTTTTTTAAACCCTATTCCAGCAAGTTCTTCTTTTAATAAATCTTCTCTGTTGGAATCTTCAAACCAAGCAATAACTGTAAACGCACCTAATGTTAGCACAGCATAAATAACAGCATAAGCCATTAAAGACTGCTTAGCTTCAACATTCCCTGGATCACTTGCTAAGGAAGCAAAAGCTAAACAAAAATAACCAGCATTTGCTACTGATGAGTAAGCTAAAATTCGTTTAATGCTATTATGAACAAGTCCAAATAAAGATCCTACTGCTATTGAAATTGCACCTAACAACCAAAATACAACTATTAAACCTGTCTTTTCCCCAGGAGCAAAGCTTTGACTTAAAATTCGTAGCACAACAATAGCCACACTAAATTTTACAAGAGATGCCATATACCCAGTTAAATGTGAATTTGCCCCTTGGTAAACATCAGGTGCCCATGAATGAAAAGGCGCAATAGCAAGTTTAAATCCGAGACCACTTACAATAAGTAAAATTCCTAACAGACCAAATGGATTACTTAACGAAACATTTAACAATCTAAAATCTGAAAACCGCAATGAGCCTATGCTTGCATAAACTAATGCCGCTCCCATTAACAACATAGCTGCAGCAGCTGCTCCAAGAATAAAATACTTCAAAGAGGCTTCAAGAGATTGAAATGTTTTCCTTTGGTACCCAACAAGAATATACAAAGATATACTGGTTAATTCTAGACCAACAAAGAAACTTAAAAACTCGCCAGCCGCACACATTACCATTAAACCTGCGGAGGAAAATAATAATAAAGTAAGCAATTCAGAACGGAGTAATTGTTTACCAATTTTAGTCATCGAAGCTGCCATTAAAGTAAATAATGTCCCAGCAGATACAACAACAAAAGAAGTACGTGAAATATCATCGATGAGCACACCACTGCCTAAATAGGCAGTAGGGATTCCATTGTTTCCTAAAATTGCTGAAGCTGCTGAAATAAAACAAACAGCAACTGCAATATACCAAGAACTATAACAAGGTTTTTCTGGTTCAGTTTTAAACACTCCGACAAGCATTGTTACCAAACCACCTAATAAAAATAACAAAATAGGTAAAGCAACAAAATAAAAATGCGCAGGAGGTAAAATGTCGCTCCATAAACGTGTTTGGATTGCTGTTTTCACAGTTTCTTGGAGCTGAGTCATTGTAAGATCAACTGACATCATTTTACTCCTTTTCTTGTTGAACGGTTGGAAGTTTATTTAGGGGTACTAAAAGACCTTTATAAGTATTAGCTAACTCAGAAAAATATGGTGAATTATTATTTACACTCCGTTCAATATTTAGCAATGTCGGCTTTGTATGATTTAAAACTGCTGATGAAGCAAATCCTAAAACAAATATTAAAATGGTAAGAGTAGTTAACTGCAATACTTCAAATTTATTTAAACCTTTTAAATTTTTATTCTCTGCGACATCGAGTGGACCAAATAAAATTTTATAAGTTGCCCATAAAATATAAACAGAACCAAAGATCACACCTAATGTGGCTACTGCTCCTAAAATTTGATTTGCTTGGAATGTGCCAATTAAAATTAACCATTCACCTATAAAACTACCTGTACTTGGAAGAGCAACGGATCCCATTGCCGCAGCAACAAAGAAAAATGCAAACCAAGGAAGAACTTTAGCTAAACCACCAAAATCATCCAATTGAAACGAAGACTTTTTATCATATAAGTAATTAAACAAGACAAATAATGCGCCAGCTGTAATGGCATGGTTTATCATTTGATAAATAGCGCCTTGAATACCAAGAGTATTTAAAGAAAAAATACCTATAACAATAAAACCTAAGTGGCTTAACGAGGAAAATGCCATAATTCTACGAACATTTTTTTGCTGCCATGCTATTAAAGCTCCATATAAAATACCTATAACACCTAAAATCATAATAGGATAAGCAAAATAAACAGCGGCAGCTGGAAACAAACAAACACTAAAACGAATTAAACCATAGGTTGCCAGTTTAAGAATGACACCAGACATAATTGTATATGTCGCTGGTGCCTGTTCATAAGTATCAGATAACCATGAATGAAATGGAAAAATAGGAACTTTAATACCAAAAGCTAATGTAACAGCTAAAAATAACCATGATTGAGTTGTGAAAGGAAGAGATGCTGCTGTTTTATATAAATCTAATATATTAGAAGAATAAACACCAGCATTTAATGTTGCATGGCTATAATATAAATAAATAAAAGAAACTAACATTAACAAACTACCAACAACACCATAAACAAATAGCTTTATTGTTGCATAAACTCTATTTTTTCCGCCCCATATACCTATCATAAAATAAACAGGGATAAGTGAAAGTTCCAAAAATACATAAAATAAAACAATATCAAGGGAAACAAATACACCAATTATTGCTGACTCTAATAGTAAGAAGAGTGCTAAAAAAGCTTTCACATGAGTTTTAATTGTATGATAAACTGTCAACATGGCAATTAAAGAAAAAGCGGTGGAAAGAAGAACTAAAATTAAATTTAATCCATCAACTCCTACAATATATTTAATCCCTGTTTTTTCAGGCAACCAATTCAATATTTGTGCGAATTGAATTTGCGCTGACGACGGAACAAAGTGTCTAATCAAATGTAATGATAATATAAATTCTACAACAATACCCGTTAATGCTACTTTTCTATGAATAGAATAATTAGCAGTTGTAGGAAGCATTAAAACAATAAATGCTACTAAAATAGGAAATATTATGAGCAGTGATAAAATCCACTGCGAAACGCCATCGATCATTGTGTCCTCTCACCTGCTCAAAGAAAAAGAATTAACCCAAAAATAAACACACTAATAAAAATGAACTTGAGATAATTCCTAGTCATTCCTGATTGAGAATCACTTGCAACACTTGTGCCAGTATACAATGTTTCAGGAATACCATTTACAACGCCCTCAACAATAACTTTATCAAAAAAGCTGTATAAAACTTTTCCTAATTTAGCGAGAGGACGAATTAAAATGAATGCATAAAGTTCATCAATTCTCCATTTATCACGCACTAAACTGTAAATTGGGCCTAATGCGTTTGCAAACTTTTCACCACCACTTGGTCCATTTTTATAAACAAGTATTGCAAATACTGCGCCTACAAAAACAATTAATACGGAAGCACCCATTAAACCAAATTCCATTGAATGCGAAAGATGAAGACCATGTAAACCGCTTGCGTTTAATGTTGCTTGTGCTTGTCCTAAAACTGGGGATAAGAAGCTTGTTATGAAATCGACCTTTCCAGTAAAGACTTCTGGAATGACTATAACACCACCAACGACTGATAAAATTCCTAAAATAATTAATGGTAAAGTAATCACAATATTTGTTTCATGAATATGCTCGGAGTGTTCCGCTCTGCATGTTCCAAAAAACACTAACCAAGTTAAACGTAACATGTAAAAGGCAGTAAATCCTGCTGTTACCCAACCAACAAACCAAAGTATGGGGCTACCAAAAGGACCAGACCATGCTGCTGCTAGAATGGCATCCTTAGAAAAGAAACCTGAAAAACCTGGAAAACCAATAATTCCTAAAGTTGCTAATAAAAATGTGGTAGAAGTAATTGGCATTTTCTTAAATAAACCACCCATTTTTCGAATATCTTGTTCATGATGCATAGCATGAATAACACTTCCTGCACCTAAAAATAAACAAGCCTTAAAAAAGGCATGAGTTACAACATGGGCAACACCAAATTGAAAAGCCCCAACGCCACATGCTAAAACCATGTAACCTAATTGACTACAAGTAGAGTATGCTAAAACTTTTTTAATATCTGTTTGTGCAAATCCTATTGTTGCTGAAAAAATAGCGGTAGCAGCACCAATAATTGCTATAGTTGTCATGACTGTAGGGCTTAAAACCAATAAGTAACTTACACGACTCATCAAATAAATACCAGACGTCACCATTGTAGCCGCATGGATCAAAGCAGAAACAGGAGTTGGTCCTGCCATCGCATCTGGCAGCCAAGTATATAAAGGAATTTGTGCTGATTTTCCTGCGACACCTAATAAAATACACAAGCCAATTACTGTTATTTCTAAAGAATTTTCTGACAAAAATGTTTGTGGAGATGCAGCTATGATTGCAGCAAGCTCTGCATAATTAATAGTTTTAAACAGCATATAACAAAGAAATATAGCAATTAAAAACCCAGCATCGCCAACTCTATTTGCCACAAATGCTTTTATGGCAGCCATTGAATTATCTTTATCTTCGTACCAATAGCCAATTAATAAATAGGAACAAACTCCGACACCTTCCCAGCCCAAAAATGTTACTAACATATTTGAACCAAGAACTAGCGCAAGCATTGAAAAAATAAATAAATTTAAATAAACAAAAAAACGGTAAGGTTTTTTCTCATGGTGCATATATTCACCAGAATATAAGTGAATTAACGAACCTACTCCAGTTATAACAAGTAAAAAAACTCCAGATAAACGATCTGCAGTTAAACCAAAAGATATGTTAAATTCTTTTCCATCTACTAAAGGAACAGAAATCCAGTTAAATAAATCAACATGTACTATGTTTCCAGGAATAATAGCATTAAAAAATAGCATTAAAGAAAAAACAAAGGGAACAGCAACGGAAGCTGTTGCTATTGTACAAACTATTCCTATACTTGTTTTCCGCATTATAAATGCATTTATAAGCGCACCAAGCAATGGAAGAAGAACAATTAATGTCAGTAACGTTTGTTGTTGCATGTTTTAACCTCTCAGAACTCTGAGATCATCAATCTCAACACTTGATTTTGCACGATACAATGAAATAATGAGCGCAAGACCGATTCCTGCTTCACAAGCTGCGACAGCCATTACAAAAAACATAATAACTTGACCATCAATTGTGTGAGTCATATTACTAGCACTAATAAAAGCTAAATTTGCTGCATTTAGCATAACTTCAATGCTTAACATCATAAATATTAAATTTTTTCTAAACATAACCCCAAAAAGGCCAACAATAAAAAGAAGTATAGAAAAATATATCCCTAGTTCAGGAAGACTTGGCATCGCTCACCTTCGCTTTCTTTGCTATGACAATTGCGCCAACAATAGCTACTAATATTAAAAAACTAATTAATTCAAAAGCCCATAGATAATCAGTGAACATTAAAGCGGATACATTTTTTACATTTTCATTCATTGCTGAGGGATAATATGCAGGTCGAGCATTCACAAGCGTTGTTGCATTCAAACCTGAAATTAAATAACCTTGTCCAACTTTTGTTCCTAAAAATATAGCGACTAAAAAGCCTAAAGCGATTAAAATTATTTCACCCAAAGTCACACGCCCATAGCGTAATTCTTCAGGTGGTAAGTTTAACAACATAATTACAAAGACAAATACAACCATTATAGCACCAGCATACACAATAATTTGTGCTACTGCGGAAAAGTGCGCACCAAGCAGTCCATACATCCCAGCTAAAAGCATCATAACAACAATAAGTAACATAGCTGCAGTAACAGGCCATTTTCTTGTGATCATTAAAGCAGATAAAAATACTGCCAGTATTCCCATTATTAAAAAAGATATTTGAGTCAACATACAATTCCC
This sequence comes from uncultured Oligoflexia bacterium, assembly GCA_964435255.1. Taxonomy (GTDB): domain Bacteria; phylum Bdellovibrionota_B; class Oligoflexia; order Silvanigrellales; family Silvanigrellaceae; genus Silvanigrella. The sequence continues at coordinate 5,738 of CAYSZE010000032.1, read as the reverse complement.
TTTTCTTTATTAATGAAATTTCACAATTGCTGTTACAATTGCAGTAATAATAAGATTTACAAGGGCGATTGGTAACAAATAAACCCAACCTAATCTCATTAATTGATCATATCTAAAACGAGGAATAGTAAATCTGACTTGCACAAATAGCCACATTAAAAGAATAACTTTTGCAAGCAAAACTATTATACCTAATGGCAATAGCATCCATCTCGTAATAACTTCACCTACTTGAGGAGTCATTATTTCCAATAAGTATGACTGAGAAAGCCATGGCAATTCGTATCCACCAAAAAATAACGAAACAGTTAATACACACATGACAAACATCATTGCGTACTCACCAAGAAAAAAGAGTGACCAACGCATTGCCCCATATTCAGTTAAAAATCCTGCTACCAATTCACTTTCACTTTCAGCTAAGTCAAAAGGTAAGCGATTTGTTTCAGCACAAATAGCTACAATAAAAATAATAAAGCCTACAGGCGCATGGAAAATGCCCCAATTAGGTAAGAAACCCCACAAAATTTCTGATTGTTTAGTCACCATAATTTGTAAATCTAACGTACCCCAGATTAAAATAAGAGGTATAATACTTAATCCCATAGCAACTTCGTAACTAACCATTTGTGCTGATGCTCTGAGACCACCTAAAAGAGAATATTTATTATTAGACGACCATCCAGCTAAAGTAACACCATAAACAGCTAGAGATGAAAATGCGAATATAAGAAGAAAACCTGAATTTAAATTAACAGCTTGTAGTTGAACTATTTCACTATTAACTATTAAATGACTTCCCCAAGGAATTGCTACAGTAACAGCTAATCCCATAGTCACTGGAATAACTGGTGCTAAAATATAAAAGGCTTTATGGACATAAGGAGGAATAAAATCTTCTTTAAAAAGAATTTTAATTGCATATGCTATAGGTTGTCCTAATCCAAATAACCTGAATTTAAAAAAACCAACACGATTTGGTCCTAAACGACGTTGGATAATCGCACATTGCCTGCGTTCTACCCAACTCATTATGGGAGCCACTTGTGCACCAACTGCTATGCCAAGCAGCATAAGAAGAATGGTGCTGATAACTTGAGTTAAACTAATATCAAACATTACCAAAACTCCTTAATCCCAACGTAACGCGCCACGCCTAATGACATAAATATATCCAATTGCTAAAGTGCCTAAAAATAAACCTACTTCAACAATTCCAAACCAACCTAGATAATCAAACGCAGTTGCCCAGAGGTACATGAATATTGTTTCAATATCAAAAAGAATGAATAATATTGCAGTTAAATAAAATTTAATTGAAAAACGGTTTTCAGCGGAACTTGTGACCGGCAAACCGCATTCATAAACTTCCAATTTATGTGAATTTGGTTTTTTAGGACCAAGAAAAAGTGATGCCCCGCTGGCTCCAAGACCAAGTGCTAGCCCAAAAATTATCATGAGCAATATTGGCAAATAAGGATTCAAGCCAATAGAATAAACGGATTGCTCCATATGCAAGTTCCTCCTTAACGAGTTCAACTATCTCATAATCATCAATGCGACAAGAGAACCATCAAGTTAATCTTGAAGAATATTCTTCTCTCAATAATGCTAAGCGATAAACAAGTGCCGCAGTTAATCTTGAAGTCATTTCAAGAGTATCTCTTGCTGGACATAGTTCTGCAATGTCCATAACACGACATGTTTGGGATTTGGCAATAAATGTCAGTGATTGTGACAAATCTTTTACCTGCACACCAAATGGTGTTGAAGCGCTCGTTCCTGGAGCAATTGATTGATCAAATATATCAAGACATAATGATATATGAATACTGCCATTAAATCGATCAAAGCCAAAAGAGGAACAGTCATCTAAATGATCACGAATATGTTCAAGCGGTGTTTGTGCGTGACCAGCAAATAGATCACGCCAAACATTTAATAAGGTCATATATTCAATTGTTGGAATTTGTTTTTCATAAACGTAATCATACAATGACTGAGGATTTCTCTCTCGCTGAATTCCGATCTCAAGGAGTGCTTTCCCACCATGAATTGCTTTTGGAAAATCTTGGATGATTCTTCTAAAAGCTGTTCCACTATTTATTTTTCCATTTTCAACAGATCGTAAATCAAAATGGGCATCTAAATTAACAATAGGAACTATTTCATTTTTTCTAAAAGTAACATGCCCTTTATAACTCCCATAACTAAAATCATGACCACCTCCGACTACAAAAATCATTTCTGCGTGATGAGTAAGAAAATAGCAAACGACATCAGCCAATCTTTCATGAGTTTCTTTTATTGTATTTGCTAGTATTATATTTCCAGCATCAATAAATAAACTGGATATTAATGTATGTCTATTTTCATTTAATTTTTTGCCAGCAAACGGTTTGTGTGTACTTGGGTTAAATACTCTTAATTTAGTGTCATAAAGTTTGTAAAAATTTTGGCGAAAAAAATCAGGCCCCTCTTTAGCCCCAGGATTGCCACCATTTTCAACGACTCCTCGATCATCTGGTATTCCTATAATTACATACTTACCTTCAAATAGGTTAGTCTTATTTTTTTGATTCTTTAAAAATGTATTAATATCCTGTATAGCACTGCCAACTGTTTCGTTTCGTTTTGTAATTTTTACTTTACTTGGTTCTAATAGTTTAAGTACTGAGCTTGTCATGATAAATCCAAAATATTATGAGAGAAATAAAAAATAGCAATTTTTAATTTTGCCTAATGCTGAAGAATTTTCAAGTAATAAATTATCTACTCAAAATCTTAGAAATGGAATTAAAGTTTTTAATTAAAATGATTCTCATAATTGAAAGAAACCTCAAAAATAAACATCAATTTGCATTTGTTTTAATTTTATGACAATTTGCAAAAAGAATTTTAAAAATTCTTATCTTGTTAATTTATTTTTCTAGCTTACCAATTAAAGGAGATTCTAATGCAAACAAAAAATTTATCCAGTAAAATGTGGGGAACTGATTTATTCTGGGGTTTAGGTTTTGAATTTGATCCGCAATGGACATTAACAAAAAGTCAATTAGAAATTCAATCTAAATTAATCAATATTTGTAAAGAAACAATAAGACCTAACGCAATTGAATGCGATAAAAATTTAACATTTCCAAAAGAGAGTTTTAATGCACTCGCTAAACTTGGTCTTCTAGGACTGATTATCCCTGTTGAATATGGTGGTCTTGGTGAAAGCCACACATGTGCCGCAATGGTTGTCGAAACAATTGCTAGATATGGATGCCCTAGCACAGCGATGTGTTACGTTATGCATCTTGCAGCATTAAGTTCTTTACTATTAAATTCAAGAAATAATCCTTCTTTTAAAAATCTCATATCTAAAATTAACAATGAATGTCTTATAGGAACAATTGCATACTCTGATCCTCAAACAGGAAGTCATGCATGGTTTCCCCTTTCTTCAAAATCAGAAGAAACACCAAGTGGATGGAAAATTTTTAAAAAGGCATCTTGGGTTACTTCGGGCGGATTTGCTGATTGGTACTTGGTACAAACAACTAGCCACGATTTTCAAAATGATTATTCAAAACTTTCTTGTTATTTACTTTTTAAAGACGAAGTCATAACCAATCCTGCTATTTGGAATGGATTAGGAATGCGCGGAAATCAATCTGGTCCTTTAGAAGTTAATGGAATAGAAATTCCTAAAGATAGACTGATTGGAAAAGCTGGTGAAGCAAGCAAAACAAATAACGAAGCACCAGACATATTTTATTTACTTTGTTCATCAGCCTGCTGGAATGGTGTTTCAATGGGCATGATTGATCTTGGAACTAAACACACAACTAAAAAGCGACATGAAGATATTGGAATGCGCATAGCAGATTATCCAAGTATTCAAGACTATTTTGGCGAAATTATTGCAGATACCAATTGTTGTCGTATGAATTGTTTTTATTTGGCTTATATATTAGATAAAAATACTGATAATTGTAATTGGAAATTATATGAAGATTCTAATTTTTTACCTAGATCAGAAATGATGACTTGGTTCTGGCAACTAAAGTACTCCTGTACAAAAAATGTCTCGCTTAATTCAGATAAAGTACTACATGCATGTGGAGGCAGTGGATATAAACCAGAATTAGAAGTTGAAAGATACTTACGAGATTCAAAGGCAGGCTGGATTATGGCTCCAACAAATGAAGTATTAAGACAATTAATAGGAAAACTTGCTTTATTAGGGCCTGAATCATTAGATGCATGGAATAAAAATGTTAATGAAACACTTCTAAAAAATGAGATTAAAAAAATGGATAAAGATAAACTACGTGAATTAGGTGAATTTTTAATTAAAAAATCACAAACCTAATGGTTAGATTCACGATTCCATAAAATCCCCCTAAGTGTAGCTTAAAAAAAGTGCACACAAAATTTTGAATTGTGTTTTACTTAACTTAACTATTAATTTTATTTATATTAAAATATATTATAGATTATTAGCCGTTAACTGCAAAGGAAGTTTCATGGCAAATTCAAATAGTTTACTTAAAACCTATGAGTCTAAGATACTAAGTATTGAAAATCTAGATTCCCAATACCTGTTAATTAAAGCTTCGAAGGCAAATGACTTAGTTTTTTTAGTGGGCAATATGCTTCTATTGAAATAAAAGATGAAATAGGTTCTTGTGAATTCTTATATTCTTTTGCTAGTTCAAACCTAGAATTAGACTTTATTGAATTGTGTATTCAAATTACTACAACAAGTCGAGCAACAACCTTTTGGAAAAAATTAAAAGAAGGTGATACTTTAAAAATTAATAATATTGGGGGTACAGAACTAATTCATGATTACTCTAAACCCATTATTATGATTGCTGGTGGTTCAGGAATTGCACCTTTTAGAGCAATTATTCAAGATCTTTTTAAGCATAAAAAACTTCTTGGATCTGAAAATATAACTCTAGTCTATGGTGTAAAAAAATCTTCAGCAATGCCATATAAAAATGAATTTTTAGATATTCAAAAACAATTTAGCAAAAATTTTAAAGCCATTCTTTTTTCTGAATTAGAAAATAATGCGACTGTTCTTCAAGGAAACTTGATAAATGCTGTAGATAATCATCATAAAGAATTTGATAAAAGCGCTGAATATATAATTTGTGGTTCGTTAAATATGATTCAAACAGTTAAAGATAAGCTTATTGAAAACAAGGTCCCAGCAAAACAAATTTTTCATGAATATTAAATTAAATGCAGAATTGTTTATGTGAAGATATACAGGAATAAAATTTTCTATTTCTTTCTTTTTTTCATATTTTCCCATTCTTCATTTTTTAAAGCTCGTAAAAAATTAAATTCACCTGCCCCTTGTAACCACTCACCACCATCAATCGTGATAACTTCACCATTCACATAACTTGAAAAATCAGAAATTAAATAAGTTGCAAGGTTTGCTAGTTCAATATGCTCACCAGCTCTTCCCAAAGGGTTTTTTGTTTCCAACATTTTTCCTAAATCTTCGTTAGGAATAAGCCTATCCCAAGCACCTTTCGTAGGAAATGGTCCTGGTGCTATTGCATTCATTCTAATTCCTCTGTTGCCCCATTCAACTGCTAAACTGCGTGTCATGGCTAGAATACCTGCTTTAGCCATAGCAGAAGGCACAACATAAGCTGAACCAGTCCAAGCATAAGTTGTTACAATATTCAATACATTCGCTTTTAAATTATGCGCTAACCATTTTTTAC
>CAYSZE010000031.1:0-6262 GCA_964435255.1 uncultured Oligoflexia bacterium | reverse complement strand
TTTTCTTTTTTTTATTACGGTAGTTTTTCTCTACCTTGACGGTTCTCTCTTTTTTGAGGAAACCTCGTACTTCTCGTCTTGCGTTGAGTTATACGACGCTCCCGCACTCTGTTTCTGCTCTCTTCTCTTGTCAAATAACTTCTCACCGACTTTTCACTTTCTCTTTCGAGCCAGTGTTTTTCAGCGGCGAGAACATCTAGCTACACAACCCAGTTTAAGTTGTCAAATCTTTCTTCGAAAAAATTTTAATTTTTTTTCTTTCAGTTATAACTATTTATAATTATTGATTTAATACACATTTACTTATTCTGCTTGAGAAATCTTTTGCTTCACAGCATCTTTTACTTTTTATTAGAGAATATTTTTGATTTCTTATATTTTGCTGAATTTTAGTGCGTTTTAAAACTTTTTCCTATTTACTTTTTTCTGTGCGATAAACTTAAAACTGTTTTTTCGAGCTCTTTTTTATTGCTTTACTAAATTAATTTTTTTGAAATTTAGGACATAAAGTCAGGCTTACATTTAAGTAATTTTTATCTTTTTCTTTGCCATGTTTTATTTAGTAGATAAGCAAAATTTATTTTGATAAAGCATCGACACTAGTTTTGATAAGTGACTATATAAGTCCAAAATAAGGGAGTGTAAAAGATGGCCAATGAATTTGATAAAGGGAATTCTCTATTTAGTAAGAAAGTCGTCTCAGACGCCCTAACATTTGATGATGTTTTACTTCTTCCCAGTTATTCAGAGACGTTACCACATGAGGTCAATGTTGGTTCACACCTTTCAAGTACAGTAAAATTGCAAAGCCCTATTATTTCAGCTGCGATGGATACTGTTACTGAACACGAACTTGCTGCCTGCATGGCAAGACTTGGTGGACTTGGAATTATTCATAAAAATCTCACACCTGAAGCTCAAGCAGAAGAAGTGCGTTTAGTAAAAAGATCAGAAAGCGGTGTTGTTGCAAACCCTATAACTGTCTCCCCTACTGATACAATTCAAAAAGCCAAAGCTATTATGGGTCATAGAAAAATTTCTGGACTTCCTGTGGTCGAGAATGAAAAACTTGTTGGTATCGTAACAGGACGTGACATTCGTTTTGAAGCAAATGATACAAAACTAATTAAAGAAATTATGACGGAACGAAGCAAGTTAATAGTTATGACGAAAAAACATAAAGATGCTCCTTTCGAGCAAAATTTGTTTGAAAATGTTAAATCGCTGCTTCAAAAATACAGAGTTAAAAAATTACCTTTAGTTGATGAGCAAGATCACCTCATAGGCCTCATTACAAGAAGAGACATTGAAAACGCAATTCGTTACCCTATGGCTAGCAAAGATGCTTCTGGCCGTTTATTAGTAGGCGCTGCTGTTGGTGTGACTCCTTTTGATTTAGAACATAGAATACCAGCTTTAGTTGAAGCAGGTATAGACGTGCTTGTTATTGATACAGCGCATGGCCACAGTAAGGGTGTTATCGCAACTGTTGCTGCTGTTAAAAAACAATATGGCAATAAATTCACAATTGTCGCAGGAAATATTGCAACAGGAGCTGCCGCAAAAGCTTTGGCTGAAGCAGGAGCTGATTGCGTAAAAGTAGGAATAGGCCCAGGATCTATTTGTACAACTCGTATTGTTGCTGGAATAGGAATGCCGCAAATTAGTGCTATCATGAGTGTTGCCGATGCCTTACAAGGAACAAACGTAAAAATAATAGCTGACGGTGGTATCAAGTTTAGTGGTGACATAGTGAAAGCTCTAGCTGCTGGTGCGCATACAGTCATGCTTGGTGGCTTATTAGCTGGAACCGAAGAATCGCCAGGTGAGAGAATAAGTTTTCAAGGTAAAGTCTATAAAAAATATAGAGGAATGGGTTCTCTTGGCGCAATGAAGCAAGGATCTAAAGACAGATACTTTCAAGGAACACAGAGCGATAATAACAAATTAGTTCCAGAAGGAATAGAAGGACAAGTTCCCTATAAAGGAACATTAAATGAAGTTCTGCATCAATTAGTTGGTGGTATAAGAGCAGGCATGGGCTATGTAGGTGCTACTGATATTTACGATCTACACAAGAAATCTCAATTTGTAAAAATAACGACAGCAGGCTTAAGAGAGAGTCATGTCCACGATGTAAATATTACTGAAGAAGCTCCAAATTATAGCCTTAGCAGATATTAACATTTGGATTTTTAAAATTTAAAATATATAACTTATCCCCATGAAGGAAATAACATGATACTTGTTATCGATTTTGGATCACAATTTACGCAATTAGTTGCAAGAAGAGTCAGAGAGCTCTCTATTTACTCTGAGATTGTTCCTTTTAATAAAGCAGAAAATAGAATTTTAGAATTAAAAAAACAGAATTTACTATCAGGTGTTATTTTTTCTGGAGGACCTCACAGTGTATATGAAAAAGATTCTCCTAAAATTAATTTAGATATAGAAAAATTAGGAGTTCCTTTACTTGGTATTTGCTATGGATTGCAATTGATTAATTACCTGCTCGGAGGAAAAGTTTCCCCTGCTAAAAACCGAGAATATGGGTTTGAAAAAATATTTATTGAAAAAAATATTACCGAATGTAATCCTTTATTTTCAATAAAAAATGTGGATGAAAATATTGTATGGATGAGTCACGGTGATGAAGTCACCGAATTATCTTCTAAATTAGTTATAGATTCAAAAACTAGAAATAATGTTATTTCATCTTTTCATCACAAAGAACTCCCAATCTTTGGTGTTCAATTTCATCCTGAAGTTGAACATTCAAAATATGGAAGGGAGATTATAAAATATTTTATTGATAATATTTGTAAAGATAAAAAAGAATGGAATAGTAATTTACAAATTGAAAGAGCTGTTGAATTAATTCGTGAAAAAGTTGAAGAAGAAGGAAAAGATACTCAAGTTATTTGCGCATTAAGTGGTGGAGTAGATTCCTGTGTTGCAGCTGTATTAACACAAAAAGCGATAGGTAACAAATTACTTTGTTTATTTATTAATAATGGGCTTCTGAGAAAAAATGAATATGAGGAAGTTTTAGCTAGATTTAAAAAAGATTTAAACTTAAATGTTAAGGGCGTAGACGCTTCAGAGTTATTTTTAACACGTCTAGCTGGCATATCAGACCCAGAAACAAAACGAAAAATAATTGGTAATACCTTTATAGATGTTTTTGAAGCAGAAACAAAAGATTTACCTAATGTAAAATTTTTAGTGCAAGGTACCTTATATCCTGACGTCATAGAATCTATTTCTATACATGGAACAAGTGTTACTATTAAAACACACCATAATGTAGGTGGTCTACCTGAAAAAATGAAATTTAAATTAATAGAACCTTTGCGAGAACTTTTTAAAGATGAAGTTAGACGCTTAGGTACTGAATTAAATATCCCACAGGATATGTTACAAAGACATCCTTTTCCTGGACCTGGTTTGGGTATAAGAGTATTAGGTGAAGTAACAAAAGAAAGATTACAAATTGTTCGTGAAGCAGATTCTATATTTATAGAAGAATTAAAAAAGAACAATTTATATAATACTACTTGGCAAGCTTTTGTTGTATTATTACCTGTAAGTTCTGTAGGAGTAATGGGTGATGGACGTACTTATGAAAATGTAGCAGCTATTCGTTGTGTAAGCGCTACAGATGGAATGACCGCTGACTGGAGCAAATTACCTTATGACTTTCTAGCTCATGTCTCATCTAGAATTATCAATGAAGTTAAAGGAATAAACAGAGTTGTTTACGACATTAGCACAAAACCTCCTGCTACAATAGAGTGGGAATAATTATAATATAAAGACTTTTTTATGAATATATATGACTTTGCAAATTTTGTACCAGAAAAAGAAAAACTAACCGCTATTATTCTAACTTTAAATGAAGAAAAAAACATCGAACGTTGTTTAAATTCATTAAAATTTGTAGATGAAGTTATTGTAATAGATTCAGGTAGTACTGATAAAACTCTAGAAATAGTACAAAAATTTAGTAAAGTTTCTTTAATTTCTACAAAATGGTATGGATTTGTTAAAAATAAACAGCTCGGTATAGATCATGCTAGTCATGACTGGATATTATGGATTGATGCTGATGAAGAAGTTCCCGATGCTCTCGCAAAAGAATGGATTGATCGAATAAATGCTGGCACTTTTCATGAAACAGCAGCAATTGATTTTCCAAGAAAAACATTTTTTTTAGGCCATTGGGTTAAGCATTCTGGTTGGTATCCAGGACGTGTCATTCGATTTTTTCATAAAAAAAGAGCTTATTTAAGTGATAATATACTTCATGAAGGAGTTATCCCTAAAGAAGGATATACTGTAGAACATTTTAATACTGATTTATTGCACTATTCATATAGTTCGATGTATCAATATTTTGATAAAATGAACAAGTATGGTTTAGCGGGTGCTAAAGAAGTTATGCGCAGAAAAAAAGTAGTATTTTTACCACAAATAATACTTCAACCCATATGGACTTTTTTTAGATTTTATATTTTAAAACGAGGTTTTTTAGATGGGAGAATTGGTATAATTATTTGTATGGGTGCTGCTTTTTCTAATTTTATCAAATATTCAAATTATTTTTTCTTGAAAAAATACAAATACATCGATACAAGCGACATTCATAAATAAAAAGCTTTATTCTAGGGCAAGTCATGGAAGATGCACACTATAAAAACATTATTATTAGTAGAACAGATAATATTGGTGACGTTGTTTTAACTCTACCTTTAGCTGGAATATTAAAAGAGAACTTTCCTAAAGCGAAAGTTTATTTTTTAGGAAAAAAATATACAGAACCTATTATCAATACATCAACTCACATTGACCAATTTTTGAATTGGGATGAACTATCAGTTAATAAAAATGTTGCTAAAATTTTTAAAGAATTAAACATTGATACTATTCTTCATATATTTCCAAATAGAGAAATAGCCAGAGCTGCTGCTGAAGCTAAAATTAAAAATAGAATAGGTACTAACAGAAGAATTTTCCATTGGATATATTGTAACAAAAAAGTTAACTTAAGTAGAAAAAATTCAGACCTTCATGAAGCTCAATTAAATTTAAAACTTCTGTCACCTTTAAAAATTAATACCAATTATACCATACATGAGATTTATAAATACTATGGTTTAAGTCGTTTTAATAATTTAAAAAATGAAATTATTAATTTAATTGATGCCAGTAAAATTAATTTAATTTTGCATCCTAAGTCAAAAGGCAGCGCCCGTGAATGGTGTAAGGAGCATTTCATAAAGCTTGCAAATTTATTGCCATCGCAAAAATTTCAAATATTTTTTTCAGGCAGCAAAGAAGAGTTTAGTTTTATTACCAATGAAATTATGCCTTTTTGCAAATCTGCAATAAATATTGCTGGTAAATTAGACCTTTCTGAATTTATTTCTTTTATTCATTTAAGTGATGCTCTCATAGCAAATAGTACTGGCCCATTGCATATAGCTTCAGCATTAGGTAAAAAAACAATAGGTTTATACCCACCACTAAAATCTATGACCCCCACCCGTTGGGCGCCCATAGGAATAAATGCTAAATATATTATTGGCAAAACTAAATCATCTAATTTGTATTGTAACAATCCTTGTTTATTAACACAAAAGTGTGATTGCATGAATGCTATACTGCCTGAAGAATTATCAAAACTAATTTTGACTTGGATAAAAGACTAACAGCAGTTGCCATAGTACTTTTCTTTGCGTAATATTTATATGTTAGATATAAAAACGTTTCAATATTTTATATTTAAGCTCATCGAAAAACGAGTCTCTTATTATAAATGGGGAAAAAAATGGATTATAAAATTAAAGATATTTCTTTGGCTGATTTAGGGAGAAGACAAATTGAACTCGCAGAAAAAGAAATGCCTGGCTTAATGACTTTAAGAGAAAGATATGGCAATTCAAAACCACTAAAGGGAGCAAGAATTGCAGGCAGTTTACATATGACTGTTGAAACTGCTGTTTTAATTGAAACACTAACATTACTTGGTGCAGATGTCCGCTGGTCTAGTTGTAATATTTTTTCGACTGTAGATGCAGCAGCTGCTGCTATTGCAGCTAAAGGAATACCTGTTTTTGCTTGGAAAGGCGAAACAGAAGAGGAATATGTTTGGTGTATTGAACAGTCTCTTAAATTTTCTAATAATCAAGGACCAAATTTGTTACTTGATGATGGCGGTGATTTAACATCACTTGTTCATAAAAAATACCCAAATTTATTG
>CAYSZE010000030.1:0-4511 GCA_964435255.1 uncultured Oligoflexia bacterium | reverse complement strand
CATGATATTGCATGCCAATCAAGTTCAATAGGTTTTGAAAAGATTACTGGCCTTTTACTTTGCAAGTCTTGGGCGAACACATGATTAAAATTTAAGTAAAGTAAAATTATTCCAGAAATATATTGCTTTATTTTGCTTGGTAAATAGAACATTATTTATTTCCTTGTTTCTTTAAAAAACTGGCATACAATTCTTGACAAGATTCAGCTTGACCAGTTGGTACAACACCTGTTAAATAATTCATTTTAGAGGAAAAATTTTCAATAACCCACTTTTTAAATGATTCCGTAGTTGTGCTTTTTACTAGTTTTTCAGTTTGAGTTGTGGCATTAATATTTTTTAAGAAAAACACATCTTCAAAAATAGTGCTCACTAAATTTGACATTTTTTCTGCTGTTTCTGCATTAGAAACAGCTAATTGTTTCAAAATTTGTTTTCTTATTTTTTCGCTAATTGGTTTATTTAAAACTTCGGATATCCCTTTTTCCCAAAATTTAATTGCTGTTTCAATTTTTTGGTCATTAGATAGGGAAAAATTAACTAAAATAGGATTGCTTTGATTTTGCCAAAAGACTTTAAAAAAGCTTAAGTCTGTTGCTACTTTTTCTTTTTGCATTCTTCTTTCAAAACGTCCATCAGGATGATCATCTAAAAGAGCTTTAAAAATAATCATATTGACTAGATCTTGTAAGCTTTTATTAAAATTAGGGTAAACAATTTTATATTTTTTAGACATGATAGTTGTGCTGCAAATAAATTTTTTTCCTGAATCTCTTGTTAAATAGTCAGTTGGAAATTTTTGATGTGTTACTTTCAAATTACCAGTCCATTCGCCAAAATATTTCTGAACAAGAGCTGCTACATTTTTATGTTCAAAAGGACCACCGACAAACAATATTGTATTGTCTGGAGTGTAAAAATTTTTATAAAATGTTTTAGCCGCCTCGATACTCATATTCTCAACATCTTGTTTAGAACCAATGGTCATCCATTCTAAAGGAGTCCCACGTTCAGTAATGGCACGTAAAATTTCATTACTGCGCGTTAAGGGATCATTTTCGACTCTTAATTTTCTTTCCGAAATAACGGCACCTTTTTCAATAGAAAAATAAGGTTCCTTTATATCAAGATTTATGAAGCGGCTCGCTTCTAATTTTAACATTGGTTCTAGTGCAGGACCTGGAAATGTAGAATAGAAAGTCACATAGGCATCGCTTGTTCCTGCATTACCCGAACCTCCAAATGAATTTAAAACTTTGTCATAATTTCCTTCAGGGGCATCGATGGCTTTTCTGAACATCATATGTTCAAAAAAATGAGCTAACCCAGTTGTTCCTAATGACTCGCGATTACTTCCAGCATCTAAAATAAAATGAATGGTAGCTACAGGATTGCGTTTATCGGGAACAACAAAAAGTTGTAACCCATTTGCAAAGCGGTATTTATAAGCTTGGATTGTCGAGCCAGGGATAATATTATAAGCTTGCTCAAATTTAGGTTCAGTGTTTAAAGCAAATAAAGTATTTACGAATAAAATGACTTTAACTATTAAAGTTACTTTTATAAATAAAATATATTTTTTATAGCTTAATATATTAGGAATCAGTGAACGAAGCATTAGGAGTCCTTTCTAATATATTTTTGTGCATAATTTCTAACCCCTGCTTCAGCAAGAATATGAAATGTACGTACTAAACGAATGTCTTCTTGCGAAAATTCATCTAATTTTGCAAAAATAATATTTTTTCGGCTTTGTTTTAGAATTTTAGAAATATGCTGTGAAGGGGGGTGGTTAGAAATAAATAAAATACTTTTATGATTAGTTGTGAGAGCGCCTGCTAAAATAAGACATTCGGTAGAATTTCTTGCATAATGTAAAATGTACGGGTTTCCCCAAGGATTTTCTATGGTGCTTGGAAGGGGAATAACAGCAAATCCTCCAAATTCGCTTTTGGCAATTCCAGGACCTATTAAATTATTTTTAAAAGGAGTGGCATAAAACATTAAATTGCTGTCATCGTGTTGTTCCGCTAACCAAAAAGACCGCCATGAATAGTGAGAGTCTTTATTAGGATCGGCAAAAGAAAAGACTACAGTTCCTATATCTGGCTTTCCTGAATGATGCATTTCTTTAATTATTATTTTTTCTTTATGCCAATTGCGTATTGTTTCTCTAATATCAAGACCTTCGCAAAAATCGGTTTGTAACTCTTGATATGATATTTCTTGTGACTTTAGTTTATCACTCATGTTTTTCTTTATATTAAGAGCTAACTTTTCCATAAAAATATCTTCACTTGGAAAGGAACACGAATAGGGATGATCTTCATGTACCCAGGTATTATCAGCATATTTTTCTTCACTAACAGGAATTATATTTTTATTTTGATTTATTTTATCTACAGATTGTAGTTTTATTTTTTTTAGTTTTTTATTACTTTGAATGGTTTCAAATTTTTGTATACTAACTTTTTCAGTATGTTGAAAAAAATGCGTCAGTGGCTAATGTATTTCTGGTAGAGTTGAAGCCATAATTGGATTGATCGGAAAATTTTTGCATTCTTTCATAAATTCAAAGGAAAAATTAGAATCTATGACTGCAGAAGCTGCTAGTAACATGTCAAAGATATTAGGATAAAGCATGTTGCGATCTTGTGCTAAACGGTAAGAAAAACGGAAATAATCTCTTTCTTGGCTCGCATTAATATCTAATTTAGTCCAATCATTATATTTATTACACGTTCGGATAAAAGCAGCTGAATAACTTTTTTTAGCAAAATCTAACCAATTTTGTATAACATTTTTTTCTTGTAATAAGTCTTGAATAAAAAAACCTGGTACATGGACATATTCAAGAAAGGTATCTTGGCTAGGTTGACAAAGTATAAATTGATGATGTGTCTTTTCTTTTTTCTCATTTATATAAGAGATATTATCTTTTTTAAACAAATTTAAGTCATTTAAATTAGATATATTATTTAACTGATGTTCAATTAAATTTAAAGTTTTATAGCCACAAACAATAATAATATTTTTTTTATTTTGAGTTAAAAGATAATTAATAATATTTTTAAAAATTTGTTGTGCTTTTATTTTTATAGTATCATAATTAAATATGTTTGGTGAAAAATTATGGCCTAAATGATATTGCATCCAGGCAGTTAAAGAACCAGTAACAATAAACTCTGATTGTATGGGGTTTCTTTCTAATGTTGAGTTCAGAAGTTTAAATTGTAAATAAGCTTCTATACTTCCTATACATTGTATAGAATTTATTTTTTCTTTAAAAATATTTAATAAATATCTTCTAGGATCGGTGGATTCTAAGAATAATATGGGATCATCTTCAATATTAGTCATTAAGTTGTTAACTGTAGTTGAGCGATCATTTTCATTTAAGCTGGTTTTATTTGCTAGAGTTAAACAGTGAGGAAATGAATTAATAATTTTGGGCAGAATACTTTGAAATTCTTCAGGCCAGTCTATTAAAATATGTGAATCATGAAAGTGTTCAAACTTATCTTTTAAAATGTCTAAGTTTTTAAGAATACAAGATTCTTGTAAATTAGTAGCAGAGATTGGGAAAAAAAGGATATTTTGATTCGGAAAAAGCTTGTTTAATATTTTTGCTCGCATTTTACCTTGTAAATATTCCCAACCGAGAAACATATTTTCATGGTAATTTTTTTCAATTAAATTAGGATCTAGTTCAAAGTAGTATTGGCTTGAAAGCTTAATTGAATTTTTAGGAATTCTCATTTTAGACTGCCATATAAATATGTGATGATAAAATTTAAACAGGTCTTAAATTGGGTCTAGAGTTCTGAGCATCATTTTGCATATGTTCTTCAGCAGGGAAATATTTTAAAGCATCTTCACCTAATATAGAATAGACACTTGCTTTTAAGGCTTTAGGTAAAGTTAAATCTTGATTTAATGATTTTAAGCGTTGTGCATATTTGGCAATTTGAATACCATCACGCACAGAATAAGACTCTTCATACTTATGTGCTACAGCTAAAAAAGTAACTAATAAAGATAACAAATTTTCTTCAATATAAGGAACAGCAAAACGAATGATTCTTGTTTCTGTATCTATATCAGCAAAGTCTAAAAATATTTGAGGATTTAGACGGCTTTGAATATATTCTGGTAAGTCATATACACTGGAGTCATCATTCATTGTGGTCACAAAGCGAAATTCTTTATGAGCATGGATGCGAACACCTGCAATAATGGAGTCAACATATCTGCGATGATCTAGTAATGAGGCAAGACTGGCCCAACTTTTTTCAGACATGCGATTTCCTTCGTCAAGAATACAGACACCTCCGACGAGCATAGCGGTTACAATAGGACTTGCAACGTAACTGATTTGTTTTCCTTCAGTTATAACAGGTGTGATGATCAGGTCATCAGGGCGCGTATCACTGGTACCTTGCATTAAATAAACAGGATATTTTAATTCACGAGCAACTGCGACTGCTAAAGTTGTTTTACCAACTCCTGGT
>CAYSZE010000029.1:0-3149 GCA_964435255.1 uncultured Oligoflexia bacterium | reverse complement strand
ACATTAAGAATAATACAGTAGATATACCTATTATTGTCAGAATAGCGTTTCTAGATATCCCAAGTAAAGATTTCCTCAGATTTTTCATATCAGTTGCCTATTAGTATACCACGTGCAAGCATAATATTTATGCTAAATTTATTATGAGCTAAAGGGTTGATCATGATGACTATCAAGAGAGCGGAACCGCTGTTTTTCACGATCAAAGTTCAGGTCGACATCGCCAGTTGGACCATTACGATGTTTTTTGATTAGTATTTTTGTGATGTTTTTGTTTTCTGTATCAGGGTTGTAGTAATCTTCACGATACACAAAAGCTACGACATCAGCGTCTTGCTCGATAGAACCAGATTCGCGCAGGTCTGACAAGACGGGAATAGCTGGTGAACGTGAATCAACCGAACGGCTCAGCTGACTGAGTGCAATAACTGGTACATTTAATTCTCTAGCGATGCCCTTTAGTCCCCTAGATATTTCTGAAAGCTCTTGGACACGATTGGAGTCACTGCTGAACCTTGCTCCACCGCTCATTAGCTGTAGATAGTCAACTATAATGAGTCCCAGTTCTCTTTGATGAGCCTCTCTACGTGCTTTTGTGCGCATATCGCTGACGCTAATACCAGCAGAATCATCAATAAAAATTTGTGCTTCGCTGAGTGCGCCCATGGCATGACCAATTTTCTCAAAATCACTATCGCTAAGGTTACCGGTTCGTAAATTCCAAGCATTTACACTAGATTCGGCAGCTAATAATCTGTCTACGAGTTGCTCTTTGCTCATTTTAATGCTAAATATTAATACAGGCATTTTTGCCTTGAGGGCTACATTGTGTGCTAGGTTCAGATAAAATGCTGTTTTATCCATTGAAGGCTTTGCAGCGAGAATAAAAAGATCAGATGGCTGGAGTCCTGCTAGTACGTTATCGAGATCTTTATAGCCAGTGGGGACACCGCGTAGTTTTCCCTTGTCTTTATGTAGCTCATCTAATCTATCAAAGCTAGAGCTAAGGATATTCTCAATGCTAGATATATCTTGCTTTATGTGTTGCTGGCTAACTTCAAAAAGCCTAGTTTCGGCGTTTTCAATTAGTTCTTGTAGACTTTGAGTTTCGTCAAAACCAAGTTCAGCAATAGATTGACTAGCTTTGATTAATCTACGTCGCATACTTTTTTGGGCTATAATTTCTGCGTATCTATCAGCATGAGTTGCTGTCGGTACAAAATTAGTTAATTCCGTTAAATAACTAGCACCACCAACCATGTCTAACATACCTGTACTTCTAAGTTGATCCGATAAAGTTAGGACGTCGATAGGACTATGACGCTCATACAGCTGGAGGATAGCTTCATATATACGTGCATGCCTCTCGTCATAAAAATCCTCAGGGCGAATAATGTCAGCTATCTTGACTATAGCATCAGAGTCAATAAGAACTGATCCAAGGATACTAGCTTCGGCTTCAGTATTTTGTGGTGGAATATTGGTCGGTGGATTGTTATTTGTGTTCATGATTCAAGAACTTCCCCGCCCCCAAATATATTTGTGATAGTAGATAAATTATTACCCTGGCTCTGCTTCTCGGGCAAGGCTTTATCTGAGTTAATTTGTTTTTTGGGTGTATTATCAATATCGGCAGTAATATTAGTAGAGGTATTTTGGGTATCTGGGTCATCTTGGTTGTGGATAGGTTTTATTGTTAGGTTTTGACCAGTGACGCTTTGTATGGCTTCTGAGAGTTTGGCAAGCGTCAAGGGATCGGCAAGCTTTTTTTTGTGAAATGCAAACTTGAATATTAAATTAAGTTCCCGGCCTTCTAGCTGTATATTTGCCATTCTCAACATTCCGTGCAGGGTGTTGTTATTTGTTTTGATATATTTCAGAACTTCATTCCACCAGTCAGTAGATGAATCATCAATTTGAATCTTTGCAATATTTTTGACACTTGTTTTTTGATTAGTCTCTGGTGGGATTTCTTCTGGTACTTCTCTAGTCTGAACTTGTTTAGGCTTTACCGAGGTCGATTTTGTGACTGAGGTTTCTGAAGGTGTCTTTAGTGTGGATTCCGGTACTTTGACAGGAGTAGTTTGCGTAGTAGCTACATGGTTCATTTTTAGATTTGCACTTAATAATGATATTTCTAGGCTGGATATTGGCTCCGGACTCACACTGGTGTTTAGGAGGTCTGATATCAGTTCCAGCTCTGACCTTCCAAGATTATTTGCTACAGCCATTGACCTTAGCTTTGAAGATAACTGTTTCGCAATTTGGTTTGGGTTTACTCCATCACTGATTAGCTTATCTAGGTCGTTAATGATATTAACCGGGCTACCCTGTATCGTTGACTGAAGTAGGTTGTCTATATGTTCTTCTGGTGCAACGCCAATCAGTTGTTCGACGTCATGTTTAGATATTGGGAATCCAGATGAGCTTACTTGATCGAGCAAACTGATACTATCACGAAAACTTCCATTGCCGTGTTTCGCTAATAACTCTAAGGCTTGCTCGTCTATCTTAATCTTTTCAGCCTTTGCGATAGCACCAAGATGCTCGACGATTTTTGTATCGTCAATTGATTTGAAGGTAAATCTCTGGGTTCGGCTGATAATAGTATCCGGTAGTTTATGAATCTCTGTAGTGGCTAGGATAAATACGACGTGCTTTGGTGGTTCTTCTAGTGTCTTGAGCACGGCGTTAAAGGCCTCTTTGGTGAGCATGTGTACCTCGTCAATAATGTAGACTTTATATTTTGCCGAAGTAGGAGAGATATGTACTTTGTCTCGTAAATCCCTAATTTCGTCGATACGACGGTTGCTAGCAGCGTCTATCTCGATAATATCTAGTTGGCCCGAGTCATTGTCATAGGGAATTTTGTTTATTTGATGGGCTAGAATCCTGGCGATGGAAGTTTTACCTACACCCCTGGGGCCTGTAAATAAGTAGGCATGGCTAATTTTGCCATTTTTTATGGCATTTTCTAGAGTCACAGTAATATGTTCCTGTCCTACGATTTCTGACAGGCTTTTTGATCGGTATTTCCGATATAAAGCTTGGCTCATATAGCTACTAGCTCCCTCCACTTGGTAGTAACTAATAGTATACTAGCCATTTGTTGGTTAGGCTACCTCTGTTGTTGATAACACGTGGACAAA
>CAYSZE010000028.1:0-3558 GCA_964435255.1 uncultured Oligoflexia bacterium | reverse complement strand
ATTGAAGAATTAGACACATTTAAAAAAGGGTTAAGTGAAACGGGTAGGAATGCACGTCATTTTTCAAGAATACTTGATGATCTCCGCGAGCGAGGATCTTTAAGTAACGGAATACCACTTTTTAACGATAAAAAAGACAGTGGCAAAGTCTATGTTGTCCTTGAATCAGATATGGCTTTGTTACCTACGCATTTCGAAAGGAAGCCTGATAATCTTATTTTAAGCGTTGCTTTGATATTAAAGAAACATTCAAGCAATATGCCTGTTATATTAATTACTAAGGACTCTAATTTGCGGATCAAAGCAGATGCTTTAGGAGTTAGTGTATCTGATTTTGAAGCTGATAAAGTTAATATAGAAGAGTTGTACACTGGAATAGCTGAATTTGAAGTGGAATCAGAAATATTAAAGAAATATTTATCTTCGGGATCTGTTTCGTTAGAAGATTATGAATTGATGCCTAATCAATATGTCATTTTAAGAGATTTAAAAGATCCTCTGCAGTTTGTTTATGGTAAATATGATCATGTCACTGGTAATTTAAAAAATTTAAATTTAGGTGGTAAAGACTTTGTTTGGGGAATTTATCCAAGAAATTTGGAGCAAAGTTTTGCTTTAGATTTGTTATTAGATGATGATGTGAAACTTGTTACTTTAGTTGGGACTGCAGGTACTGGTAAAACTTTACTGGCGATAGCTGCTGGATTAGAAAAGACAACCGATGAATCAAAATATCAAAAACTGTTAGTGAGTCGTCCTATTTTTCCTTTAGGACGTGATGTTGGCTATTTGCCAGGGACTTTGGAAGAAAAGTTAAATCCCTGGATGCAACCTATTTTTGATAATCTTGAATTGTTATTGGGAGGAGTCTCGCAAGGAAGACAAAAGAGATTATCACAAAGTTATCATGAATTGATTAATCAAGGTATTCTTGAAGTTGAACCGTTAACTTATATTCGCGGTCGATCTATTCCAAATCAATATTTTATTGTGGATGAAGCACAAAATTTAACTCCTCATGAAATAAAAACAATTTTAACGCGTGCTGGTGAAAATACGAAGATTATTTTAACTGGCGATCCTTATCAGATTGACAATCCTTATGTAGATGCTGCTAGTAATGGTCTTACTTATGTGGTTGAAAGGATGAAACAAGAAGCAATCGCAGGGCATGTTACTTTAGTTAAAGGAGAACGTTCTGCATTAGCTACAATTGCGGCAAATTTATTATAATTTTTGAAAAAATGATTAGGCAAATTCATATAACTATTCAAAATATTTAAAAAATATGCTTAAGCAGCTAAGAATTTTTTGGAGGTGAGATAATATTTCCTAATATAAGTTCAGAAATCCTTTCTAAATCATCAAGCGTATAATAACTAATTTCTATTTTACCTTTATTTGTATCTCCAGTAATTTTTACTTTAGTACCAAGATGACCTTTGTATTGATCACAAATATAACGAAGATCAGGAGAAATAGAATCGGTCAAAGCTTTATGTGTTTTTTCAGCTTTTAATGCTTTAATCAATTCTTCTGTTTGTCTCACCGATAATTTCTTTTTTAAAACAATCGCATGAGCTTTTAATTGGAGTTTAGGGTTGTCAATTGCGCAAAAAGCTCTAGCGTGCCCAGCTGAAATCAATTTTTGGTTTAAATCATCTAAAATTTTATCAGGTAAAGTTAGCAATCTAATTGTATTAGAAATTGTAGTTCTATTTTTACCAATACGTGAAGCTAAAGTTTCTTGAGAATAATTGTGTTCTTCTAATAGTTTTTTATAAGTTCGTGCTTCTTCAACCGCCGATAAAGATTCTCTTTGAATATTTTCAATTAAAGCTAATTCCAAGCGTGAGTGGTCTTTTAAATCTCGAACAATGCAAGGTATTTTATCCAGTCCAGCAAGTTGTGCTGCCTTCCAACGTCTTTCTCCGGCTATAAGGCTGATTTTTTCATTTTCATCCAATGAAACAATGACTGGTTGTAAAATACCATATGTTTTAATACTTTGTGCAAGTTCATGCAGACTTTCTTCATCGAAATGATTCCTAGGTTGTTCTGCAAGTGGCTCGATAGCATCAAGTGGAACATATTCTATGACTTGATTTTGATAATAATTTTTTGTTGTTTCATGAAACTTATGATTAAAACTCATTTGTTTTTGTTTCTCTTGTTTATTGGGGTCATTGAATGTAGGGGGCATTAGAATCTCCTTCAAGAAGCTGCGAGTGTAAAACCTATTTTATTTTTTTCAAGCACCTTTTATAATTCATATTTTATTAATGTAATTAGTATTTTATATTAAAGATGTTTCACGTGAAACACTTTTAAATTTATTCTCTAATTATATGGTAAATTAAAAATTATGGAGTAATACAGTTGTTGCCAGAAAATTTGGCGCTTTTACTCGCTTATCGAATTAAGAACTTCTTGTTCAAATTTTTTTTGTAATAATTCTAATTCACCTGATTTCTGCATTTGCAGGATAATATTTTGAATTTTTGATAAAATAGGCATATGTTTTTTTAATATAAAGTGATACAAAGGGAGTTTTATTTGGTTTATATGGTATATGTATT
Organism: uncultured Oligoflexia bacterium; assembly: GCA_964435255.1. GTDB lineage: Bacteria > Bdellovibrionota_B > Oligoflexia > Silvanigrellales > Silvanigrellaceae > Silvanigrella. The sequence continues at coordinate 979 of CAYSZE010000028.1, read as the reverse complement.
TAACCTGTGTATCGATTTTTATATTTTTTAAAGCTACTTTTGTATTAAATTCTGATGTGATAAACAGATCTATTCTATCTTGCATTAGCATTTGGACCAACTGCTCAATTGTATTTACTGCTGTTACCGATTTCATATGACTGGTTAACTTTTCTATTCTTGGAATACCTTTTATAATTCCTATTCGATATTTTGCAAAAGAGTTAATATCATTATTTGTTAATTCGAGCTTCCTTTTTGCAACGGCTATGGAATTTGCTAAATAGATAGGAGGAACGACTTTTAATATATCTTGATATCCTTTAATGAACATTTCGTCTCGACAAACCTCACCATCAAGATTCCCTTTAGTAATTTCTATAATAGTGCGTCTTCCAGGCAATAGGTTCATTTTTATGGGAATTTGGGCTTTATTATAGACTTCATGCAAAATAGCAGCACATACTTTTTGTACGCTTATATTTGCGACTTGGCCAAATTCTAACGTTTTTTCATTAGCAAATGCAAATAAACAGGTTTGCATTATAAGAAAAGTAATACCAGTTTGAAAAAATGTCATTATAAATCCTTTAAGTATGAGCACTAAAGCTAAAATTATCTTAGCACAAATAATAATTTCTGATGAAATAGAATTTTTTCCTATAATTATTATCTGTTACACAAAATTGTTTCACGTGAAACATATTTTGTAGACTGATGAAAAAGACTATTGTTTCTTTTTATCCCTATTTAAAATTATTTTACTGTGATTAATTTTTTTGTGGGCAATACCTTTATTATTTCTCTTTTAGATAAAAAGTCTTTTATATACAACCTATTAAAACAAAATGTTTCACGTGTGCATATTCCGCTGAAAGCGGTGGTGAATTCCAATCGAATTCGGCACGAGTTTCCGATTGAAAGCGGCGCCCGTAGAGGCTATGATTCTGCTCAAAGATTCTATTTCATAATCGCAGTCTCCTCGTCAATTTTATGATCT
>CAYSZE010000027.1:0-3186 GCA_964435255.1 uncultured Oligoflexia bacterium | reverse complement strand
CGTTTTGGCTGTGCTGATTGCGGCGGGGAAATACCGGGTCCCATTCCGAACTCCGAAGTCAAGCCCGCCTGCGGCAATGGTACTGCACCCATAGGTATGGAAGAGTAGCTCTGCGCAGCCCTTCAATTCTTGCCATCACTACCGTGAGGGCTTTTTTTTGGCCCTTGTTTTTAATAGTTATATTTTAAAAGAATTTTATCATAACTACCGTTTTCTTTTAATTTTTTTATTCCTATATTTATTGTTTCTAAAATTTTCTCACTACTTGGATAAGTTTTTGAAACGATAAGCATATTTGGAAGAGATTTAAAGTCAATTACATTTATATTTAAAATTTGATTTTTGAAATTGGGATAATATTTATTTAAATAATGATTAAATACATGATAGTTATCAATAATGAGATCAACTCTTTCTGTTATTAATTTTTTTGTAAGAACTATGTTATCAGATGATTCTTCGCTCTGTTTATTAAGTTTATCTAAAATGTCTTTGTAAAAATTTCCTCTGACGTACCCAAAAATTGTTTTATTATCAAATTTATCTATACTTTGGTTATTTAATGAATAAAATTTTTTGTTATTCTTTTTTAAATAAAATATTCTTACATCACCACTATATATGGTTTCAGAAAAAAAATATTTTTTTGATCTTTCTTCAGTGAAGACATAGGGAAAAGCGCCAAATACTTTTCCTTTTTGAACGAGATCCTCAACTCGTAGCCATGGATAAAATGAGATGTTACATTTTAAATGCGCTAATTTACATGCCTGAATAATAACCTCACTAGCTAAACCATAGTTCTTCATTTGACTAGAAGAAAATGGTGGAAACTCTCCTGATGCAAAAGAAACACTCTTTTCATTAGCAAGAATGCTCTTTTGTAAAATCAACAAAAGAAAAAATGGATATATAAATGTTTTATATGACATATTTTATCCTTTTTGGATATTCTTTATATGTGTAATCTTGTTTTTTGAATGATAATATTTACTTGAATTATAAACAATCACATAAAATTGACTTATATTAATTTGAAATATTAAATTTGAAATAAATTCTACGATAATTATAAAGTTATAAAAAGCTAAACTTTATATGAGGAATTTATGATATCTAATATCAAATCTAGATGGACATTCATTTTCCTAATGTTTTTATTATTTCAAACGGTTGCTTTTGCTGCTCCTTTTCCTGTTATAGTGCGTCTACCTAGTACAGAAATTAAAAAAGGATCATTAGGCGCTGTTATACAGACTGAAGGTGAATATAAGGTAGCAATTCCTGCTAAAGATGCTGAAAATAATAATAATTATATTTTTAGTGAGACAGATGTTGGTGCTAGAAGCATAGCTATAATTGGAAATCACTTTGAAATATTAAGTTTCTTAGTAAAACATAAAAACGATTACATAAGAAATGATATAGCTGATTTGCCAGAAATTTATATTGGATTTGGCAAATATTCTCCAAGAAACAACCAATATGGACTTTATCCTTTTGAAGACTTTACGAATCAATTTGCGGATAATTTATCCAAAGTATTTACAGCTGGAGCTTCAAATTATTCGAGTTTTGATGCCCAAACTGCAAAATATACTTTAGATGAATATAAACTTGAACTTACAATGGAAGGATTTAAATCATTTGTAAAGTTTTCATTTAATTCAGTACAAGCAGCTGATGATATTATCGGTTCAATGAAAAAAATTAAAAATGATGCTGTTAAAAATACACTTGATTCAAGATATATATTAGTTATTTCGTACTTAAAGCAGAATGAATTCTTACAAAAAAATCTTATAAAAATGGGAGAAAAGAAATTAGCTTTCTCTACTATCTTAGATAAAATGCAAGAACAATTATTTAAACAAATAAAAGTTTATGATGATGTTTATGTTTGGCGTGATATTTTTGGAATTATTAAGGTAAAAAATAATAAAAATGTTTACGAAAGCCATTTTGAAAAACAAAATATGTTAATTCCTGAGCAAGATGTAAATGGTAAAGAAAAATATACATTTTCTGACCCAGAAATAAAGATAACTGGTACTCCTTTTATATTAATTGGAAATGAAATAGATATTTTGAATTTTTTTAGACATAGAATAAATTATTCTTTTGTGAATGATATGAAATTATATCCAGACAAGAAAATTTATATAGGTATTTCAGATTATAAATATTCAGATTTATTTGGGAAAAGAAAAATGGATAAGTTACGTTCTATCAAAGAACAATTTGGCTTTAAAGCAAAATATGCAGGACGTTACTCAATTCAAGATTTTATGAATAACTTAATTAAAAATGAGCAGGGTTTTATTCCTGATAATTCTACAAAAATGAGTTTTGAAGAATTTTTAAAAATAGTTGAGGCAGCTAAATTAAGACAACTAAGCTCTGATTATAAATATTTAGGAAAGTATTATTACTACATAAAAATAAGTCAGCACCCAGAAAAAGGAATGTATGAAATAGCTACGGGTGAACTTCCTATTAAACAAATTTTAATGAAATTTTATGAGAATATGCCTTTATATAAATATTCCTTTGGTAAACAGTAATTTAACTAAAACGTTTTTGAGCCTCTAAAATGAAAAGGTATTGACGGAGCATTTAACAAAGTATAATGCTTTAATTAGTATGGCTGAATTGTTAGCTCATCTGTAATATATAAAATTTTAACTGTTCTAACTCTCTGTCACCCGTCTTTCATTCTTTTAAAAAGTATAATGAATATGAAGAATTTTGATAACTATTTAAAATTGCTTAATATAAGCCAGTTAACCCCTGTTCAAGAAAAATGTATAGAGCCTATTTATGATACGCAGTCCGTGTTTGCTCTTGCTCCCACAGGATCGGGCAAGACTTTGGCCTTTATTCTGCCTTTATTACTAAAAATACAGCATGAAAAACGTTTTCCACAGCTTGTTGTGCTCGTTCCCACTCGAGAATTGGGAATACAAATTGCTGGGGTCGCGCAAAGTGTAGCAAATGTTATCAATGAGACAGACAAATCAGTTAATATTTTAGTGCGATCCGCCTTTGGGGGGACTCCTATAGCACCACAAGTATTAGAGATGCGTAAGGATCCACATGTAATCATTGCAAGCCCAGGAAGATTTATCGATCTGCTTGAGCGGGATGCTATTAATCTGAAATACTTACAAGCATTAGTTTTAGATG
>CAYSZE010000026.1:0-5480 GCA_964435255.1 uncultured Oligoflexia bacterium | reverse complement strand
GACGTCTTGAACAACAAAGGCAGGCTGCGGAAAAAGAAAAAAGGACACTAGAAAAAGGTCTTTCGATTGCCTCTAGTGAGGAATACACGGCATTGGCTTCCGAGATAACCGAGAAAACAAAAGAGCTCCAATCCCTTCGAGAGTGGCGCACGAAAGTAGATGAATTGAGAGATTCCTTAGAAGGTTTAACTTTGCAGGAGGAAGAAGCTGAGGATTCTTCGGATTGGTGGCAAGAGGACGAAGAAGAGACCACTCCGCAAGTAGAAAACGCCGATGAACAGCCTTCAAACCAATACGTTGAGACGTACTCAAAGGTATACGATGAGGCCATCGGTAAAATTGGTGAAATTAGCTCTCTCCTTGCAAAAGAAAAATTCGTCGCAGCCCTTCGAGAAGAAGAGGTCTTACAGAAAGCGATTGAAGACAAAGAGGGGCAGGCTAAAAGCATTCTGGAAAAAGCAGGGCTCTCTGCTGAAAATGTTGCGCAGATTAAATCAGCGCCGCAGAAAATCACTGTTCTTGAACATCAGCTTACTAAGTTTGATGAACAAATCGATGCAAAGAAAAAGGCCATCAAGAAATACGATGTAATTTTGGAAGCACTCCAATCAACCAAGCAAAACTACGAGCAAAGGCTTTCGGAAATCCTTCAGCCTCTGCGGGATATTCTAGAAAAACAGTTCACCGAGAATGAAGGGAGGGACATTAAGAAAATTTCCCTCGAATACTCATTTAGCGAAAAGGCTGCATGGCGTGCTGCGGCGGAAGAATTTTACGATAGATTCAAAAACGACTACGGCGACGGTGAACGCTCCGTTGAGGTCTGCAAATTTATTTGCGAACACCAGCAGGCGTTTGGTGGAGATGACTTGGCAGCGGTTCAGGCACTTCTGAAGGGAGATACAAAGGCACAAAAATATCTTGGATTTTTGGGAGAGATTTTTAAAGATGAGAAGAACTTCAAGATTTTCTGCTGTATCAGGGACAAGCACCTTTACGATGTGAAGGAATATAAACTGATTCAAGTGAAGTACGGGGAGAAAGACATCGAGAATGCTTCATTTGGCCAACGCTGTACCGCCGTGATCGTAATCTTGCTGCTTTTTGGTAACTACCCACTCATTATTGATGAACCAGAAGCTCACTTGGATAGCTCGTTAATAGCTAACTACCTAGTGCCATTGCTCAAGAGCAAGAAAATCGACCGACAGATTATTTTTGCCACCCACAATGCAAACTTTGTTGTTAATGGGGACGCAGAAAAAATCTTCATCCTTGAAGTACCTGATAAGCATACGGAGTTTATCGAATCCACTATTGAAAACCTCCAGCACCGCGAGAGTCTCCTGAAGTTAGAGGGTGGAGAGGAAGCATTCTTAGCACGCAAAAATAAGTACCATTTGAATTAATCACTATGTCGGAATACTACACATCACAGCGCACCAGAAACATGTACGTTCCCAGCGATACTGAGCCCTTCAAGCTCAGTCGCTCAAAGATCGATTTGTTTTTGAGCTGCCCGCGATGTTTTTATTTCGACCGTAAGCTTGGTGTCGGCCGACCGCCTGGATTTCCGTTCGCACTGAACAGCGCCGTGGACGCACTGCTCAAAAAGGAATTTGATGGCCACCGTTTCAATGGCACCAACCATCCTCTCATCGAAAAGTATGGTATTGATGCGCGGCCGATTCCTCACGAGGACTTGGACAAATGGCGGCACAACTTCACGGGCATTCAGTGCATGCACGAGCAGACAAACCTCCTGATTTACGGAGCCATCGACGACCTCTGGCAAAACTCCAAAGGTGAGTACATCGTGGTGGACTACAAAGCCACGGCAAAAGACGAAGAGATCAAGGAACTCAACAAGGATTGGCATGATGGGTACAAGCGCCAAATGGAAGTCTACCAATGGCTGCTGCGCCGCAAAGGACTCAAGGTCTCGGACACGGGCTACTTCGTGTACTGCAACGGCAAGGCCGATGGTGACGTCTTTGATGCGAAACTCGAATTCGATATCACACTGATTCCTTACACAGGCAATGATAGCTGGGTCGAAAAAGCAGTTTGTGATGCCCATAAATGCCTTAATGCCGACAGTATCCCCGAAGCTTCCCCAGATTGTGACTACTGCGCTTACGTGGAAGCCATTAACAAACACGCATATAGACGATGAAGAAATTTTACAAATGGTCGCCGATGGCGAGTTGGATTCCTCGCAGATCGACGATTTCAAAAACCTCAGTGATGAGATGCAGGAGCTTGTAGCCAACGGCGATATCGACATCGATGAAGCGTTGGAGCTCGAATAACACTTTTCCACAGAAAGCCTCTTGCATCGCTATACCGAATTGGTATAATTAGTTAGTAAGAAAAAGTCTTAAAGACCAGTTTGTCCCCGCGTTGTGCGCGGACACCGAACTGGTCTTTTTTCGTTACCGCCAACAAAGGCGAAAAAATGTCATTTTTAACCCCATTCTATGACCACGCAGAATCCCGCCAATGAGGACGGCGTAAAAACTCCTCCCGTCAACGAAGAAGGCAAAGACGATAAAACGCCTTCACCGTCTGGTCAGGACGATAAAAAGACCCCGTCAGGCGAAGACGATAAAAAGCAGGAGCAAATGGTTCCGATGAGCCGTTTTCGTGAAGTCATCGACGAGAAGAACAAGTACAAGGACGAGATCGAAAAGCGCGACAAGGAAGAAGAAAAACGCAAGCGCAAAGAACTCGAAGAGCAAGGCAAGTACAAGGAACTTCTCGCCGAAAAGGACAAGGAGCTGGAATCTGCGGGCAAGACCAAGGAGCAGCTCACGCAGTATGAAGAAACGGTTCAGGACATCTTAGCGCAGGAACTCGAAAAGATTCCTGATGAAAAGAAAGCACTCATTCCCGACGAGCTCTCCACGGTGGCGAAGCTGAAATATATCGCCAAGAACCGCGCGCTACTCATGGGAGAGAAAAGCAGCACGGGTGCTCCTATTCCACCCAACAGCAAAAACCTTTCTGAAGTCGAAACAAAGAAACAGCGTTACGACGAACTCATGCAGAAACGCCAAAAGGGCGAATTCCTGACTGAGCCTGAACGCAGAGAGATTATGAAGCTGGGGCAAGAAATTGTGACTCTGAAAAACCAGACCACATAATCCTTACTCTCTAATTTTTCAAACATGATTACCGCTGGAAAATATACGACCTACGACAGTCCCTTCCTCGATGAACTCGTGAAAGGGATTGCAGTCATGATCGACCCGAAGCTGACCACTTCTCTGGACTTGTTTCCAGAGTTCGAGCCGATCAACACAACCAAAATCAAGTGGTACGACGCCAAGACCTACGCACTGGAAGGTGAAGTGGGTGTGGGCGGATGGAATGACTCCGACACCACGGGTTTGCCAGTGAGTGCTGAGTTTGCCCAGCTTGTGAACGTCGGCGACGTGCTCCGCGTGGAGAATGAATTCGTCGTCGTGAAATCCGTCGATCGAACGGGTAATACAGTTGATGTGTACGGCCGCGGACACGGTGGCACCACTGCTGCCGCTCATGATGCCGCTGACGCCATCTTCATTCTCGGTAACGCGAATGTGGAAGGAACTGTGAACGGTGACAGCTTGCTGGAAGATTCCATTGAGCAGGTGAACTTCACCCAGATTGTGGAAGAGCCGATCGAGATCACTCTCACCGCCCAAAAGCAGAAGTACCTCGATGTCACTGACAAGCTCAATGACGAACGCACCAAGGCCATGACACGAGCGCTCAAAAAGCTCAATCAGGCCGTGCTCTTCGGCAAGCCTTCGGCTGGCAGCAAGACCACTCCGCGTTCCTTCGGGGGTCTCAAACATTTCATCGAAAACACTTCCGACGCCTTCAACTACAACGTCGGAGGTGCCTTCACCGAGACTCACCTCAAAAACGTGCTTCTCGAAATGGCGCGACGCGGCGGAAGCCCAGACACCATACTTTGCTCTCCAGACATCAAGAGCGTGATTAACGGCTTCAATGCCTCCAACACACGTTACACCCGTGAGGAACGGATGGCTGGCGTACTGGTTGACCAGTACGAAGGCGAAGGTGTGGGTGTTCTGAAGATTGTAGCCGATCCGTTCCTGCGCCACTCCTTCGGAGAAATGTACGTCGTGAACACTCGCAAGCTCGGTAAGACGTGGTTTGTCGACGACAAACTCCGCTTCGAACCAGAACCTGCGAATTCCCGAACTCTCAAAGAAACGTTGCAAGGTCAGCTCACCGTCAAAGTAAAAGACGTCGTGACCGACTTCGCTCGCATGTACGGCATCAGCTAAGAACAAGGGGGAGCTTAAAACCCTCCCCCTTTTCTGCATTTATCCACTAATTCATCCCACATGAAATTCATCATCAAAGCATCAGCGGTGGCAGTCTCTGACTCGAAATTCGCCAAGCGCGGCGAGTACGAAACCGAAGACGAGAAAGAAGTTACGCGTCTCCGCACCACGGCCAAGAAGTTCCCGCAGGATGTCGAGGAAGTTTCTGGCCATGGCTCCAAGAAAAAGGAAGAGCCGAAAGAAGAAAAGGAAGAAACCACGTCCGAAGAATCAACAACCAGCGCCGAGGAAACCAAAGAAGAAACTCCTCGCCGTCGCCGATAATCACTAACCCTCGACCTACATGGAAGAAATCCTGAAATACATTCAAGACTACGGATTCATGACCGTGTTCGCGGGCGCGGGTTTGTTTTTCCTGATTAAGTTCGCACTTCTCAAGTACCAGAAAATGGAACGTGAGATGTTGGAGCAGACCGTGGCCGACCCAAAAAAACACGCTTTCTTTCAGAAGGTTGATTACATTCTCCGTTACAAGCTGCCTGAAATCAGGCTCAGTTACCAGAAACAATATTGCGAAGGCCGTACCATAATGTTCCGCGATCTGCTCAAAATAAAATTCGAGCTGTGGCGAGATAATATCTTGAAAGTGTGCGCCATGGACTACGAGCATATGAGCAGCGGCGACATCAGGCAGGCATTCACGCAGGCCGCGTTGGATCTGGTCAATCAATATGAGGGCAAATGGCAGCAGGATAGCGTGCCAAAGGTCGTGATCGACAAATTCCATGAATGGCACGATAACCACGCCGAGATGTTTCTCGAAACAATCGACAGCATCACGATGGGATCGTGTTTCGGCAGTCCCCGCGAGATCATGAATGCCATTCTGGAAATGAACATGATGATGCTTCTGCTTACACTTCTTGATGCCGAGAAAACCCTCGGCGACTTGAACGGTGAACTCACGAAGCTTGAGTACAAAGGCATTAAACTTCTCTAACCATTAAAAGCCATGTCTTACATTCGTGACGAAATCATTACGGGAAACGGGACGGATACCGAGTTCACCCTCGGCCAGAACTTCCGCAACGGGACATGCCGTATCGAATACAACGGCAGGCTTTTTTATGAGTACCGAGAGGTTTCGCCAAACAAGATCAAGTTCGATTTCGCGCCGCT
>CAYSZE010000025.1:0-3761 GCA_964435255.1 uncultured Oligoflexia bacterium | reverse complement strand
AGATCATAAAATTGACGAGGAGACTGCGATTATGAAATAGAATCTTTGAGCAGAATCATAGCCTCTACGGGCGCCGCTTTCAATCGGAAACTCGTGCCGAATTCGATTGGAATTCACCACCGCTTTCAGCGGAATATGCATCTTGCTTTTGTAGCTAGAATTCCATTTGTAGAAATATTTACAGACTGCTTATATTCACAAATTTTTGTAACTATGAGTTCTAAATCTTTTCGTAAAAGCGGTTCTCCTCCTAATAGGGAGTAACCTATAACTCCTTTTTGGTGAAAAAAATTTAAGAACTCAAAAATAAGCTTTAAATTTGAATGTGCTTTGTATTCAGATAAATAACAATGTTTGCAGCGTAAATTACAAAGCTCAGTAATATACCATTTAATAAAAATTGGGAATTTTAAAAATTCAATTTTATTTTTCATGTTTTTCTCAAAGATTTTTATTTAGAAATTTATAACTTGTGAATTTATATAAATTTTATGTAAAATTATATTAAATTATATGATTTTTATTAATTATTTAATTTAATATAATTTATTTATTCAAAAATGGAAGATACTATTATTCAGCAGGTGCACCCATTGAACTCATACAGCCTGCAACATCAATTTCTTCAAACAAAACTTCTTCAATATTAATTACAACTTGATTATCATTATTTTTCATAGATATGCTCCTTAATTAATTTTTAAATATTACTACTTAAATTTATAGGCGAATTCCTGACTTAAGTCAAGTGATGTCTTTTTTTAATCAACAAATACATTGAGGCAATAAAAATAATTTTAGCATGAATCACTATTTCTTAGATTTTGAATAGATATAATAAATTCTATTTGAAGTTTTTTGGTAAGCTGTGCTTGCGTTTTCTAATAATAGAAAATTTGTTTATGTAAATGTATGCATGTTTTCTATTTTATAATAGCAATTCTTCTAACTTATATTTTTTAAATAATTTTATAATAACAATTCTTCCAACTTATATTTTTTAAATATTTTCATAATAATTCCTTTCTCTTTTAAAATTTTAATTAGTTTTATAATACTATCATTATTAACTTTTGTAGAATGTTCTTTGCCTATTATTGATAAAACATCACTGCTATCAATTTTATTTGAAATAAAAAAATTATTTTTGATAGAATGATCAAAAGATGAATAGTATTTTATATATGAGTATGGTACAACTCCAACATCTCCTCTTTCATTTAAAATCATTTTTAGCATTGCTTCATAAGATGAAGAAAATTCAACATGAAAATTACTTTTCAAGTAGTTTTCATCAGAGTTGAAATTAGCAAAGCCATAATGAAAACCTCTCATAATGACAAAATTTTTATGCTTTAAATCATTAAAAAATGTTTGGTTTATATTTGGTTTACTTTTGGTAATATAAACTTCTTTATACATAGCTATGTCAACTAAATTTTTCCCTTGGCATTTTTTCCAACCCCAGTTCATACTTGCTAGAAAAATTAAATCTACAGTTTTATTTTTGAATTCAAGGCATCTTCTTCTGGATGATGTTTTGACTTGTTCAAAATATAAATTACTTTGTAATTTGTTTAGCTCAGTGACTAAGTCGCTTATAATTCCTTTAATATTTGAATTTGGCACTAAAGAATTAGTAAAAGGCGGATTAACATCTGTAGCAGAACCGACATAAATTATAGTTTTGGCACTTACATAAAGAGGAATGATTGTGTTCAATACCAATAGTATAATAAATTTCATAATATTCTTTATTTAAAAAAATTTATAACTTAATTATAGCGCTTTTATATTTATTATTATATTATGACAAAATTATCTAACTTCAAACTCCAACTTATAGACAAAATTTAATCATGAAAAAATTTCTTTGACCAATTTAACCATTTTGCCATTAATGCTAAATCAAAGCCTGAGGTAAAATCTTCGATTATAATATTTGCATTTTTTCTCATGGCGGCTGACTGCATATAATTATTATTTAGTTTTTGTAAATAACTATGTTTAGTAGGACCAACTATATCTCTTAAAGTATTGCCTAATACATTATCAAGTGTGGCTCCTTGAATGGTATATATTAATTGGCTTTGCATAAATTTAGTTCGACTGCAGACACTAAAACGATTCTCAATGTTACTTTGGAAATATTCCCAAATTTTGTCTGGGTTATCTGAGTTTGGCCAAAGCCCGCAAATATTGCTTCCTCTTTCCCAAATTAATTTAGTAGTTGGGTTATATTGTAGAATAATTGCTCTTTTATCTTTTTCTACAAAATCGCCAAATCTACTTTCAGGAGAATATTGACCAGATGGAGCAACATAGTTGCCTAAATATTTAGTTAATGCTGATTGAATTTTATCTTTCATATTAGATGAAAAAGAATCCCAATTTTGTATGGCTTGAATGTCAATAATAACAACTTCGTTTTTATTAGTAGGTTGGTCTAAAAAGTTTTTTACTTGTTCAAAAATAACATCGATGGTTAAAGAATTTGCAAAAACACTGTGACAAACAAGTAGCTTTGAACCATCAGAACATAAACGAATATCTAGGTACCTAATTCCTCTAGCAAGTTGTTCTGCGATAGAATAGTACTGTGTTTTAGCTAATGTATTTATTTGTGCCCCACTTATAATTCTTGGTAATGTTGAATCTGGAGATATTTTGTTACCTAAGTCGTAAGTTCCAGAATCGTGACTGCCAGGTATCATTAAGTTGTTAATCGCCTTGTCTTTAATAACACTATAAATTTGCCCCATCCAACCTGTCACTGTTTCTTTTTTTGCAGAACTAATCAGAATTCTATCCTGGGTATTTCTGATACCTAAGAGAGAGACCCCATGACTCATAAAGTCACCATGATGCCAATAGCTGGAATTTTGGGTAGTTATTCCGCCAGATAAAGCTTGATTTAAGCTTAAATTTACACGGTAAGTAGCTATTGTCTCTTGAAAGTCTTTTATAATTATGTCAAAGGGAACAACTCCTAAGAAAAAGCAACCATTAGAAAGTTGTGTATCAGTTTCAATATAATATCCCATGACATTTGGCAGAAAACGATTGCCAGCAATATTTAAACCATTTATACATTTTACATTTTCAACCGAATAATTAATTCCTTTATTTCTATCTAGTTCAGCATCATATTCATTTTGAAAAAATAGAACAGCACCTTGACCTGCAAAGCTATTTAATGAAATTAAAAAGAAAAATAAAAAGCTTAATAACTTAATATTCATTGTTTCTCCTGATTATATTTGTTTTTTATTTTGTGTTACTATTACTTATAATTGTATTTTATGCAAATAAATATTGAAGATATATTGTTTGAATTAATTCGTATTTAAAAATAAACTAACTAAATAATTTATATATTTAGTTAGTTTTATTGTTTTTTAATTTATTAGTTAAAATTCAAAATGATATTGTGAATTAAGTTTTCTTATTTATTGAATTAGATAGTTACAATTTCTGAATGATAATTATTTTCTTGTAATGTTATTATTTTAAAACCAAAAATATCAGAACTCATATCTGTTTCAGTTACTCCACCACGGTTAAATTGAATAAATGTGGAAATAGATGATTCAAAGTAGCAATTCTCATTAAGTTGAATTTTGTAGTCATTGTGTACATGTCCACTGACAACTAAATTAACAAACTTGTAATTGTTTATGAGTTCCAGAAATTCTTTGCTATTTAACAGCGGGCAGTCATCAATAAGTGGGGTGTTAACCAAAACAGGGTGATGATGTAAA
>CAYSZE010000024.1:0-10023 GCA_964435255.1 uncultured Oligoflexia bacterium | reverse complement strand
CATGGATGATAATTTCATCGCCGTGTAGCCTCCTTCAGTAAAGCAAACAATGGCACGTACATTTGCTTGTTGGGCAATACGAATAGCACCATATGTGACTGCATCATCATCTGAAGGAATTTCGTTCATTTCAAAAGGATGCCATTTTTTCTCAAACCATGCTTCGCTGTTTACCAAAGTTTCTTGTGACACTTCAGCTACAAGATTAGCGTTAGGGCCTTCGGTCACTTCATGTGAAAGAACTAAAGCATCGGCACCATCCGCAGCAGCATTTGCCATATCAGACACTTCTGCCCGTGTTGGATTGGCATTTACATACATAGAGTGCATAAGTTCGGATGCCACAATAACAGTTTTTGATAATTTATTACAACGAGTTATGAGATCTTTTTGAATGATAGGGAGATTATGAGGGTGCTCATCAATGCCTAGTTCAGAACGGCTTAAAAAGATACCGTCTACAAGTTTTAATAGCTTTGGCAACAATTCAAGAGAACGCTTTGAGTCTACTTTTAATAGAAAACGGGGTGGTAAATTTGCTTCTAATTCATGCACATTTTTGGAAATAGGCACACTAGGATGTCTTTCAGATACTTTAACATTTTCGCCGAGTATTCCTGTTTTTATCTTAAGAAGTTCTTCTTCTGATTTTATACCGTCGACTATAACGTAGTCAGCTAAAGCAGAAAATCCTACTTTTAATGTTTTTTCGTCTTCTGGTAGAAGTGGGAAAAGATCACGTGACATATCGCTAGAATGAACATCTACTCCAGTGAGCAACAAGCCGCCATTTTCAACTTTACAACGAATGACACAACCAGATGCTATTTTTTCTGGCAGAGAAATAACTTTTAATTCAACAGCGCCATAAGATATGCTGATTTTAGATCCTGCAGCTAAATTAAGCAATTGATCTTCACTTGCGACGATAACTTCCACACTTTTTGTTGCCGTCGTTAATGGTCTTAAAGAAGCACAATAATTAAAATCAACTAAAAATGTAATGTCTATTTCAGAACCATCAACGACTTCTAATTGTCCATTAGGAACAGAAAGGAGAGCTCTGCGGCCAATAAAGCTAAGGAGGAAAGGTACTTGCCCATCACTTTGCATAACATCTTCACTTGCCATTTGGCGTGAGATTTCTTCTCTTAGTTTTAGAATATTAGGTAAAGCTTCTGAGGAATAAGACATGCGAACGGCATCGAGTCTATATTGCGTAATTGTTGCTGCTATATTTTCGATCCCTAGTTTTTCACAGCCTTTATTAGTAACTGTCCAGATTAGTTTTGCCTTTGATTTTTTATTCATAACTCTGCTCTTTCCTAATTTACATTTTTTTACAGGATAAGGTTTTAAGACCAATACTTATCCTAAGCAATTTCAATGCGAAAATAGAACTAGCATGAATAAAGATCAATTCATTGCTTTAAATTTTTACGTTTACAGTTTTCGAAAGTTTGACAGTCTGCAAAGAGTTCCATTTTATGACTTCTCAATTGAAACCCTAAATTTCTAGCAACAACATCTTGATATCGTTCAAGATCCTCATCAAAGAATTCGACTATTTCACCACATTGATTACAGATAAGATGATCATGATGTTCATTATCTTGATCAGCAAATTCAAAGCTTGCTCGATCGCCTCCGAAATGACGCTCTACAAGAATATTTGAATCCGTCATCATTTTAAGAGTCCTATAGACAGTAGCAAGACCAATGCTACTATCGATTTTTTTAACTTCATTTGAAATAGTCTCCGCATCAACATGGCGGCCTGAGGAGAGGACGGCATCGAGAATTATTTTTCGCTGTCTAGTTTGGCGCAGCCCCAGTTTGTTGAGATAATCATCAAAAACTCTATGTAAATGCGCCCTTTTAGGGAGACTATCGGAAGATCTTCGGGATGTCGTCATAAAAACTCACAAATAACGAATTGACTCATTAACAGAAAATTGAAAATATAAAAAAGCTTCAGGAAAATAAAGGACAAACATTATGCGCATGTCTGCAACATTGTTACTCACAATGGCATTATACTTCATTTCTGGAGCTTTTTATACTCCTGCATTAGCTTACGAACAGAATGCAAATATTGCAAGAACAAACCCACCATTACTAAACTGTGAAGAAGCACATACCCGTATAAACACCATGCTTGACTTACACTATCAATTTAACAATTTTTCTGAAGAATTATTCGCCAGAACTATAAAAAAAATTGCAGAGTCCTTCGATCCAAATAAAATATATTTTATCCAAACCGATCTAGATCATTTCACTAAAAAATCTAAATACTATTTAACTCAATTTAAAAATAACAATTGTATCTTTGTTACTGATATTTATAATTTATTTATAAAAAGAATACGTGAAAGAAATGTTAATGCGCAAAAAATATTAAGAAATAAAAATGAACTCAATAAACAAGAATACATAAGTTTAAAACAAAATAGATGGTCAATTTCTTTTAAGGAAGTATATTCTGAATTAAAAAAGAAAATTAAAATTCAAATAATAAAAGAAAGTGACGAAATAAATAACAAAGAATTAGTTAAAAATAAAGTACTTAGTAGCTACATTAAGTATGAAAAAAAAATGCAAGAAATGAACATTGAAAAACTTTTAGGAATATTTTTAAATAGCTTTGCCCAAGCATTAGATCCACATTCTTCTCATATGCTTCCTGCAGAGCATGATTCTTTTGTCATCCATATAAGTAACAGATTAGAAGGAATAGGTGCGCAACTCTCAGAAAAAGATGGGCAAATATTTATTCGCAGTTTAGTGACTGGTGGAGTGGCAGAAAAAGACGGTAGATTAAAAATTAAAGATAGAATTTTAGCAATCGATGCTGGTGATGGTTTGGGTTTTCAGGATCTTGCCAATACAGATGTGGAAAATGCTGTCAATTCGATCAGAGGTCGCAAAGGGACTACAATTAAATTACTCATTCAACGTCAAACTCATAAAGGACTTGAAAGATTTAATATTGCATTAATAAGAGACGAAATAGAACTAAAAGATGATACTGTTAGTAGTTCTATAATTGAAACAAAATATGGAAAAATTGGGGTCATTAAAGTTCCTACTTTTTATACAGATATAAAATGCAAAATTAGATTAATTAACTTATGTAAAGGAGTTTCTTATGATACAGAAAAAGAACTCAAAAAATTAACTAAAGAAGGAATACAAGGAATAGTTATAGATCTTAGAAA
This sequence comes from uncultured Oligoflexia bacterium, assembly GCA_964435255.1. Taxonomy (GTDB): domain Bacteria; phylum Bdellovibrionota_B; class Oligoflexia; order Silvanigrellales; family Silvanigrellaceae; genus Silvanigrella. Next base: position 6,802 of record CAYSZE010000024.1, on the reverse strand, counting down.
TAACGGTGGGGGAGATTTTCCTGAAAGTATAAAACTTACAAGCTTGTTTATTCCCTCTGGCACTATCGTTCAAACTATAGATAAATCTAAAACTATAAGAAAAATAAATATTGATGAAAATCCTTGGATATACAAGGGACCACTTGTTATCTTAATAAATCGCTTTAGCGCTTCTGCATCAGAAATTTTTGCCGCAGCCATTCAAGATTACGGCAGAGGAGTTATAGTTGGGGATAAAAGTTCTTATGGGAAAGCAACTGTACAAATTGTGCAAGAAATACCTGGTACTTTCGGGAGAAAAACAGATGGTGCTTTGAAAGTCACACAAAGTAAGTTTTATCGGGTTACTGGAAAAAGTAATCAAAAAAGCGGAGTAATAGCTAATATTAATATCCCAAGTATTTTAGAAGAATATGATATAGGTGAAATGAACTTAGAATATTCATTACCTATAGATTTTATTCCTCCTATTAAAGAATTTAAACCTCTCCAAGATCTCTCTTACTTAAATCAGAAATTAAAATTACTCAGTCAAGAAAGGTTACAAAAAAATCCAATTTTTATTGAACTTCTAACCAAAATAAATCTTTTTAAACATGAAAAAGAAAAACCAATACCAATTGCTAAAAACTCTTTAAAAAAAATTCAAGAGTATCAAAATATAAAAGATTCTGACGAAGAATTTGATGAAGAAAAGAAAAATTCTGGCAATGATAGCGATTTTCAGCTTTTGGAAACAATACAAATAACGCAAGATATTATTAAATTAACAGGTAATACGAAATATTGGTTAGGATTTAGTGATAAAAACTAAATTTTATGACGCAATTTCATAATCTTGTAAATACTTCGGAGGGTTCATTAAACCTATATAAGAATTCGCATTTATAAATTTTAATTCTTCTAATAGTTCTTCTTTTAAGATAATTTCTATTTCACCTTTTACAAATTTTTGGTATCTTTTACTTTTCCCAAGTATTAAAAATGATAAATTTTTACAAATAGATGGAATCCAAGTCGAATATATTTTAGCAGTTTTAAAAATAGATTTTAATAATTTCACATTATCAAACAATTGAATATCTTTTGTAATTTTAACATCACTTACCTGAACAGAAAGAACACCATTGTCTTTTAATAATGAATGACACTTAGTAAAAAATGATTTATTTAATTTATTTTTATCTTTTTTTTCTCTATAAAAAGCACTGATATCACATATAATAACTTTATTTTTATTTTTTTAACATGGCAAAAATACTTCAATATCTTGTAAAATAATATTAACTTTTTGATTTGTATGTGTGTCATTATGAATACTTTTTAAATTTTTTATACCTGCTTCTAATAGATCTTTATCACTTTCAACTAATGTAATAGATTTAACAGATTTCCATTTTAAAACTTCGCGCAAACTTGCTCCACAACCATATCCTAAAATTAAAACATGGCTTACATTTTGTGCATGAATTAACGGAACATGCACAAGCGGCTCATAAAACATGAATTCATCGGAAGACGTAAATTGCAACTTGTTATCTAAAACATAAGCAATTCCTCTATTTTCTAATTCAACAAAACTAATATTATGATGCGCTGTAGCATTTTGATATATTGTATTCGTTATTAAATATTTATATTCTTCACCTTCAGAAAGCTTTTCTGAAAGCCACAAATTTAACCCAGCCATAGAAGAAGTCATATAGAAACCTCCTAATGTAATATCGTAATTTTTTATGTTTTTATTACAAATATTTGCAAAAATATAAATAACTATCAGTTGCATTTTTTAACTATTGAAATTTCTATATGTTTAAGATTTAAAGGACTCTGCAGACGCGCTTTATTACTTAAGTTGGAGAAAGTCTAATGTCAACCGCACCTTATTTAAATATTCACAATATTTCAACAAGTTATGGTGCAACCAAACTGTTTGAACAATTGTCTTTTACAATCCACCCAGGAGAAAGATGGGGGATAGTGGGGCCAAACGGCGCTGGAAAATCCACATTATTTCGGTTACTTGAAGGTAAACAAGCTCCTGACAATGGCACTATTTCCTTCCGAAACCAGTTAAAAGTCGCTATTTTAACTCAAAAATACGAATTTGACTTAGAAAAGACTGTTTTTAATATTTTAACTGAAGCTTTACCAAATGAGTATGATACAGATGCCCAACAGGAAAAAATATTAAAAGAAATACAGAGTCATACTGAACTACTCGAAAAAAAACCAATGCTTGCGAATGACTCCAAATGGAATGATACTCTGACACAATTACAAGATAAACTCACGCAAATATCGGGAGCAGGAACTGAAAATATTATAAACAGTGCATTAAAAGCTGGTAAACTGTTAGATCTTGCGCAATATAAATTTAAAAATTTATCTGGTGGTCAGCAAAAACGTGTACAAATACTAACTGCCTTATTAAAAAATCCGCAACTCATTTTATTAGATGAACCAACCATCCATCTTGATGTCCAAACCGTTGATTGGCTAGAAGAACTTCTATTAGAAGTTGTAGAACAAGGTGCGCATTTGTTTGGCTTTAAAGATAATCAAACTAATCCTGAACCCATTGCTTTTGCAATCATTTCACACGATCGCGCTTTACTAGACACGTTAGTAAATAAAATTCTTGAGATTGAGGGGGGAAGTGCCACTCAATACGAAGGAAATTATGAAGAATATAGCCAAGCAAAACTAGAAGCATCAATTACAGAAGAAAAAACACAAGCCAAGATGGCTAATTTAATGCGCCGCGAACTAGCCTGGTTAAGAACGGGACCAAAAGCAAGAACAACAAAACAAAAATCTCGGATAGACAGAGCTCATGCTCTGGATCGGACTTTAACGCAAAAAGTACAAAAAACTTCATTAAGTAAGAAAATGACTGATATCAGTTTTGAAGCGCAAATGACAGATGAACAACGTAACCAAGAAGATAGTATTGTTTCGGTTGTTAGAAATTTAGGAGAACAAGAATTAGTTGTCTTAAAAAACGTAACAATCCATCATCCAAATTTAGAAATAAATCATTATATTTTTAATAATTTAAATTTAGTTATTAAACCTAAAATGCGAATAGCATTACTTGGACCTAATGGTTGTGGCAAATCGACTTTAATGAATTTAATAGCAAATCATACCAAACCTACTCATGGAGAAATTAAATATCATGAGCTTACAAATATTACTTATTTCGATCAACAAAGGCAAAAATTAGATTTAACTGAAACAGTTAAATCGACACTTGCCCCTGAAGGAGACTTTGTCCATTTTGGCGGTAAATATATTCATATTATGAGCTATTTAGATAAATTTTTGTTTTATAAATTTGATGCAAATAGAAAAGTTTCTGAACTTTCAGGTGGCGAACAAGCACGTTTATTATTAGCAAAGCTCATGTTAGAACAAGGTAATCTCTTAATTTTAGACGAACCAACAAATGACTTAGATATTCCAACATTGCAAATCTTGGAAAAAAATTTAAATGATTATCAAGGTGGGGTTATTTTTACGAGCCATGATCGATATTTTGTTCAAAGAGTTGCAACACACTTGTTTACATATATTGGAAACAAAATAGAAAATAGTACAACGATTGGCCAGTGGCTAATGCTTCCCGATCTCGATCAAGCACTTAATGAAATGGAAAAATTTAATGAAACAATTAAAAAAGAACCTTTAAAAAATGAAGAAGAACATAATAAAAGTAATTCACAAAATAAAAAACGAAAATTATCTTTTAAAGAACAAAAAGAATTAGAAACTTTAGAAGCAGCTATTCTTACTATTGAAGAACAGATCAATGATCTTAATATAAAACTTGAAAATGCTTATATTTCTGGAAAAAATCATAAGGAATGTGAAATTATTTCAACTGCATTAACAAAAGCCCAACAAGATCTAGAAAACAGTTACCAACGTTGGGATTATTTAACTTCAATAAATTCCTAAAAATTTTAATATATTTGTATTTGTCTGGGAAATTAGTTCTATTTCACTTTGGTTTAGATACTTTGCTAAAATATTAATAATATCTTTGAGGCGCGCTGGTTCATTGAATTGTAGTTTTCCTAAATACGGTATTTCTGGAGGCAAATCTGGAGAGTCTGTTTCTAAAAGTCTTAGGTGCGCTGGGCATTGAATAAATGCTTCACGGTTTTTATGCGCATTTTTCCAAGTAGGAACACCACCAAAAGAAAAAAAAATGGAAAGACCAGCAAGTTTTTTTAACTCGTCAGCGGAACCACTATAACAGTGAATCATGATCTTCTGAATTCCTTGTTCCCTGGCCCATTTTATCCGTTCGTAACAAAAATCCCACGGAGCTCTCAGATGAAGTATTAACGGTAAATTATATTTTGCGGCGCATTTTACCAAAAATTCATAAGCGATATTTTGAAATTCTAAGATATGACTTTTTGAAAGCCCCTGACAATTTTTATGTTGCAAAACTTCTTTTGACAAATCAAAACCTGTTTCTCCAATAGCCCAAATAGAAGATAAATGATTAGTTAATAATTTTTCATATAAAAGAAAATCAGACGTAATCAATTTTAAATCTTCAGTACCATTATGATCAAGCCATTTCACATGCACTTGCATAGGATGTAAACCATGCGACAAAAAACAGGAAAATTTATTTTCCTGAAAATGATAATTGTGATTTAAAAATGACTCCCGATTTAATAATTCTAAAATATTTGAAAATTCGGGATTTGTTAAAATAGAAATGTTTTGCAGAGTGTCTTCGTTCCAAACACCAGCTATCACACCAAGTTTAACCTGCACTTGAATGGAATTTGTGATAGCTTGTTTTATGTTTTGCAAATAATTTAAGTGAAAATGAGAATCAATTATGAAGGTATCAATTTGCTCTTTTAAGTAACTGTTCCACGAAGAAATACGTCAACCTCCTCAATTTTTATCTCATTTGGTAAGTCTAGTATAACTTTACATTGTTCTTTTGAAATATCAAATAATTTTCCGCTACTACTATCCAAAAAATGGAAATGATCATTTACATTTGTATCGTAAACAACTTTTCCTGTATGCGGGAGTTTCAATTCTTTTAACATACGAGCTTGCACTAAAACATCTAGGGTATTGTAAACAGTTGCCCTACTTAAGTTAGGGAAATTGGCATCCGTCCAATTTTTTATATCTTCTGCAGTCGGATGACCAGCCTCACAAAGAACATATTTACAAATTGCAATCCGTTGTGCTGTTGCAGCGACACCCGATTTTTTCAATTTTTCTTCAATTTCAGCCATACTTAAACAATTATTTTTTTCTTTGATAGCTTTTGGAATCATAAAAATACCCTCAATAAGAGATGTTATAGATATATAAATAAAATAGCAAGAAAATATTAGACTGATTCTAAAATGAGAATTTCACTTATTTGGCATTATTCCAAAATAAATAACACAGTACAATTTATTCATTATTTTTCAACACTTACAGCACGTTTTTATTTCTTGTGAGTTTTACTTTTCGATTCTGTGACGAAACGTGTCTGGCTTTTGGTAAATGCCATTTTCGCCAAATGGAGACCATTCGGGAAATAAAAATAAATAAAATCACAATAATATCAAGCATTAAAGATGGTAAATAATCATCTAATATAAAATATATAATTCCTCCTATTACAGCAAAAGCCCCATATATTTCTTTTTGAAATAAATAAGGCACTCGATTAACAATGACATCCCTAATGACTCCACCAAAACATGCCGTAATAACACCCATTAAGATGCATTGATAATTAAAAAGACCTGACTTTAAAGCAATTTTTATTCCTGCCACGGTAAAAAATGCTAAACCGATCGCATCAAAAAACAGAACAATTTTATCAAAGTAACGATGTTGTTTCTTAACTGCTAAAGCAACAATGGTTGCGAGTAATGCGATTATCCAGTATGCTGGTGTACTAAATACCGCTGGAGGAGTGTTCCCTAAAATGATATCTCTAAGACAACCACCTCCAAAACCAGCAATGACTGCCATAACAAAAATTCCAAAAATATCCATTTTTTTTGCTACAGCAAGAGAAGCACCACTTATGCAAAATGCAAAAGAGCCAGAATAATCGATTACATTGAAAACCATATTAGAACCTTATAAGAATACCCAATAAATAATTTTTAGAATTATTCTCATTTTATGATTGAGAATAATTCTTCTATTCAGGGAATAGTTTTCTATTTTCCCAAACCATATTTAAGTAAAGAATGTTGATAAAGAAGTAAAGAATTTGAAAAAGTAATTTTTCTTTTGAATTTATGTACCATACAACTGTCCTATTAAATTATCTGAATACTCAAAATTTCGTGTTCTGAGTTTGTTAATTTTAAGATCCATCTTAGCACCTGCAAAGAGAGTGTCTCTTAAACAGACACTAAAGTAACAGTATATTATTTTTTAAAAATTATAAAACAATTGATCAATTTTTCTAACAAAATCCTTGCAGACGATTAAAAAGATTGTTGGCAAGCGAGACAAACGCTATTGTTAATGATATAATTCTTTAAATACTTTTTTTACTTCATATATTTGCATTTTTTTTTATAAAAGTCTAAGTTATTGACCTTGGCCAAAAAACAGACTTGGATTTAAACTATGCCTAAAAATAATTTTATAAACAATTTCATACTACCTTGCAATCTATATAATACTTCAAAAAAAAATGTAGCAGATATTTCATTTGGCGGGATATCATTACCGCTACAGACAATTTTTCTTGATTTTGCCGCTAGTACTCCCTTAGATACTAGGGTTTTTAATGAAATGA
>CAYSZE010000023.1:0-16229 GCA_964435255.1 uncultured Oligoflexia bacterium | reverse complement strand
CAAAAAATACCATAAAACCGACAACGACAATAAAAAAGAAGATGGAAAGTCCATAGATAAAATAAAATAAACCATCCTGACCACCAGTCATTGGTGAAGCATTTTCTGGTAGCCAGAATGATCCTTGCCAAGTAGTTGATTCTGGCCCTGGTGTTGTTGACACGTTATGTACTCCCTAAATTGCCTTCTTGCGTTTATCACGCCAAAAAAAGATTCCTAAAATGATAAATAAGAAAAAGACTGTTATTAATGCTGCAACTCGCAACATCCCCATAGCAAAAGCATCATACTTTCCAGTAGTAGGATTATAATGAAAGCATGTTAGTAAAATTTGATCAGTTGGAGATCCAATTTTATTTAATGAAGCATCCATTAAAGAAAATTTAATATCTCTTGGTTTGTAGGTTATTCCATATAAATAACTTGATATTTTAGATCCAGGTGTAATGAAAAAAATAGCAGCAGCATGAGCAAATTCTTTACTGACAGGATCATAATTATAATAAAAACCAATTTGTTCAGTTAATGCCTTAATATTTTCTTGATCACCTACATAAAAATTCCAGTTACCATTTTCCTGACCTGCTAATTTTAAATAATCTTGCTGCTTTTTTAATGCATCTGACGGTTGGTCTGTTGGATCAAAACTTACTGTAGCAACCTTAAAATCTTTCCCAATTTTCCAGCCTAATTCATTTAAATTTTTTGCAAAATTATCTAACTGAATAGAGCACAATGTTGAACATCTATAGTAATTTAAAGTTAAAATAACAGGTTTTCCATCTGCAATCATATCAGATATTTTTGTTACTTTGCCATTTTGATCTGTAAAAGTTAAATTTAAATTAACAGGTTTTCCTAAGTTTTCTTTTATTGCTACACCTTGCATTACTTTAGGAACTTCATTTAATGGCAAAGAATTAGGTTGTAAATCTCTTTTTTGAGTTGGCATACGCATTCTTTCATCGAATGCTATACTATTCCTTGAAATTAAGGCACTAAAAATAGCAATTAATAAAAGTAAAAAACGTAAATTCAAAACCGACTCCAATAAAATTCAATGTTGATCTTTAATTACTAATTCCATGGCTTTTTCAACTGGAATTTGGAAATTTCCATTTTCTAACTTTTGATAGGAAGACAATATTTCATCTTGGGATTTTTCATAGTTAATACGGGTATCATTTCCCATACCATTGTTTAATTTATTATATTCAGATTCCGTAGTTTTCCAAAGAAAAGTGTAGGATAAAAACGCAACAAGAATAAGAAAAATAAACGAAAGTAATACAATTACAGCTGTAGTTAATACAGGAGGTCTATCTGGTTCATCTTCTATAACATCTTTAGATGAATGTTCTGACGATAGTAAATAAATTTGCTTTACATATTTTAACATATTTCTGCCACCTTACACATTTTCATAAGTTAAAGATTCAGCAAGACGAGGATCTTTAACTGCTACTAAGGCTTTTCTTTTTGTCACTGCTGCAAAAAGAGCAATAAATAAACCACCAATTCCTAATAAACAAAAAATATCTATCAAGCCAAATTGTGGACCTTCTTCATACTTTGCTGGCATAACTAACCAGTAAAGATCGAGAAAATGCATAATAAGCATCCAAATAGAAACACCAACTAACATTTTTCTTGAACGCTTTGCTTTTCTTGCCATTAAAAAGAAAAATGGTACTAAAAAATGACCAATACACAATGTCGCTAAAATATAAAACCAACCGTGACTTTGACGAATACTGTACCAGATAGTTTCTTCAGGAATATTCCCGTACCAAATTAAAAGGTATTGAACAAATGCAGCATATGCCCAAAAACAAGTATGGCCAAACACAAGTTTGCCTAAATCATGATAGTGTTCAATCGTAATGACATCTCTTAAATTCTTAACATTCTGCAATAAACGTGTCGCAATAATTAAAGTTGCAAAAAATACCATGTAACAACTTGCGAAAAAATACAAACCAAAAATAGTTGAATACCAATGAGGATCTAGAGACATTATCCAATCAAAAGCAGCAAATGTTACACAAAAGCCCAGAACAATTAAAAAAGGATAACTTGCATTTTGCAATTTATAAGTTATTGCATGATTCCCAGTTTCATCTTGTTTAGCTGAATGCTTTGCAAAATAATGAGCTGCCCAAGTAAACATTATCATATAAAAAACGGCTCTTATATAAAAAAAGGGAACATTTAAATACCATGACTTTGATTGAATAATTTTATCTTCTAGAGCTTCGTGGCTATGCCAGTGATGGTATAAGGTGTTAGTACCCAACGCCATAACAATTAACAACACGAAGAAAAGAGGCATTGTCATGCCAATATTTTCAGCAATTCTACGAACAACAACACTCCAGCCTGCTTTTGTTGCAAATTGAATCAATACAAAAAAAACAGCTCCCATAGCAATACTTAAAAAGAATAACCATGAAACATGAAATGAAAAAAAGAAATATTCAATATCACTTCTGCCAAGCAAACAAGCAATTAATAACGAGACAAGTCCAACAGCTGCCGCAGAAAGTGGTAGTTTTGCAAAAATATGATTTTGCGGTAGAGAAGCACTCTCTTTTGATACTGTTACTTTATGATGATGGCTACTCATTTTTTACTCCAACCATTTTTAGCTTGAATATCTTCTGGAATATTCTCTATTTTAGCAATACGTGAGAGCTGTAAAGCTCGAACATAAGCCACGACAGCCCAACGATCTTCTACATTCATTTGTGCAGCAAAACCAGGCATATTCCAATTGTTAAGACCATTTCGAACAACATCATAAATCTTGCCCACAGGTAAATTTACTTTATCTTGATCATGTATATTTGTTGGCCGAATAGAACCACCAGCCCTTTGCGTTACTAATCCATCAGAATTTCCTGCTTTACCATGACAAGGAGTACAATAAATATTATATAAATTTTGTCCCTTTTTTATAATATTCATATCAAGTTTTACAGGAAATGTTTTCACCCAAATCGGATTTTGTTCCGTTGAATTTTGTTCCTGTCCAAGAAATAATGCTTTATTTGTTTTTTCTTCGCCTTGAGCAATTGTTCCTTCAACAGGAGGTCTCATCGCCATTTTATCTTTATAAAAATCGTTTTTTGATTGAGGACCATAAGAGGTTTGTTCAACCATATTTTGTATTGGTAATATAGGTTCCTTATCTGACTTTTGCCCTCTACAACCAACTAAAGTAGATGAAACGAATAACAAACCTGTTAAAGGTAACAATATATTTTTAAACTTAATAAAATTTACCATAATGTTACTGCTCCACAAGTTCCACATTTGATGCTCCTAGTTCCTTTAAAAATTCCATGGTTTTTTCTGAATGAAATTTTGGATCTGTAGCCTCAATTGCAATAAAAAATTTATCGTCTGTTACTTTTTTAAATCGTTCTGAACGAAATAATGAGTGATACCACTGCGGTAATTTATTTAAAGCAAGCATACCAAATAAACAGGCAATAGCTGCTGATAAAACCGCACATTCAAAGCCTGGTAAAAAATAACCCATTATGCCTAAAAAGGGTTTTCCTGCTATAATATATTTATAATCAACACCATTCATCCATAGCCAAGTTAAAAAACCACCGATGCCACAAATTGCAGAAGTTGCACCAACTATCCAAGACAGGTTACTTTGCGGTAAGCCCATTGCCTTATCCAACCCATGAATTGGGAATGGAGAATAGGCGTCCCATTTTAAAAACCCTCTATCTCTTACTTTTTCACAAGCTTGATACACTTCAGGAGCTGTTTCGAATTGAGCTAATACTCCATAAATTTGTTTTTTACCTAAAGTTGTCATAATTCCTCCACCAGTACAATGCAATTCAACTACTTATTAGCCTAATTCTGTATTTGTATTACGAAGTTTTGCTAAATAAGTCGTTCTTGGTTTTGTATTCAATTCGCCAAGGACAGCATAGTTACGTGTTTGTGCTTTTAACTTTGAAACCATGGTTGAAGAATCTGCAACATCACCAAAAACAATTGCATTTGTTGGACATACATTTTGACAAGCAGTAATCACAGCCCCATCAGGAACAATTCCATCGGAAGTCTTTTTATATTTTGATCGTGCTTGATTAATTTTTTGCACACAGTAAGTACACTTTTCCATAACGCCACGGAAACGAACTGTTACGTTAGGGTTTTTTTGCATTGCGTAAAGAGGATTTCTTTCGTCATCTGCTTTACTGTAATTAAAGAAATTATAACGCCGTACTTTATAAGGGCAGTTATTTGCACAATAACGAGTCCCTACACATCTATTGTACGCCATATCATTTAGTCCATCAGGACTGTGTACAGTCGCTGCAACTGGGCATACAGCCTCACATGGAGCATTTTCACAATGCTGACAATTGACAGGTTGGAATACAGTCCGCAATTCGGGATCATCAACACTACCTGTAAAGTAACGATCCACACGTATCCAATTCATTTCTCTATTTTTAAATACATCTTCCTTACCAACCACTGAGATATTATTTTCAGCTTGGCAAGCAACTGTACAAGCATTACATCCAATGCATGTATTTAAATCAATTGTCATACCCCATTGCTGACGAGCCCATTTTTTCTGCGCAGGATCTTCTGGGAATTTAAATAAATTACTTTTGTGTTTTTCAACTGGCAAAAGCTCATGCTCTAAAACAAAGTTAGGCTTCGCTTTGAAATAATCTAAAGTGGCCTCTCGAACAACAGGTGGTCTATCTTCTTTTATGCCTGGAGTTCCGCTCATTGAAGAATGTTCTTGAATGGAAACAAGAGAATATTTCTTGCCAATTTTTTGAATTTTAACACCAGAACCAAACCAACTTTCTGAAGTTCTAAGTTGATTTGCATTAAAGCCACTTCCTTTTGCTACTTTTCCAAACTTTCTTCCATAACCTAGATGAAGAATACAAGTAAAATCAGCAACACCTGGCAATTCCCAAACAGCTACTTCTATAGATTTACCTTGATAAGTTACTTTAACCATGTCCACTTCAGACGTTCCTGGTTTTGGTTTGCCTTTTAAATTTAATGCAGCTGCTGTTTTTGGACTGATATAAAGAGCATTATCCCAAACCAATTTTGAAATAGGATCTGGAAGCTCTTGCATCCAAGCATTATTTGAGTATGTACCATCATAAAGAGTTTTATCGAGAGCAAAATCAATTTCTAATGAATCTGCTGTAGGTTCCGTTAACTTTAAAGCCTTAGCATAATTAGTTGAGAAAGCTGAATAATTACTATAAGTAGAAATATTTGTTTCTTTATTAAAATCTGTTATTATTCCAACACTCAAGGCTTGCTTCCAAGTGCTATCAAAATTAGCTGAATTACCTATCTTATTTGCCCAAAAATTCTTAATAAATTGATAATTTGATTCTAAAGCAGTTAGCTTATTCAAAAAATAAATAAAAGAATATTCGTCTAATGCTTCATCAAATAGAGGAGCTATTAATGGTTGTGTTAGTGAAAATGTTCCACTAGCAGAACGAGTGTCTCCCCACGTTTCTAAAAAATGTGTTTTTGGAAGATAATATTTACAAACTTCAGCTGTTTCATCATATGAAAAACCTAAGTAAAAACTATTTGGTACTTTATTAAATAAAGGTACTAAATTGTAGTCTATAGGAGCTGTGTAAACTGGATTGCCTCCAATTACAATTAAATTTTTAATTGTATTCTTTTGCAAAGCTTGAACCAAATTTGAATATTGCTCTATTCCTTTTGGTTTAGAAGAATCCGTTACTATATGGACAGTTTTACCTATATTATTTAATGCAACATTGATAGCGTGTGTTAATATATGAATCCAAACAGGTTGTCTTTCGCCAGTTATAACTAAACTAGCTCCCCGATTATTATACAGATCATTAGCGCAAATACGTATCCATTTTTGCAATGATTCGGTAAAATTTCTTTTATTTCTTATAACGTCTGCTATTTCTGAAGGAAAAACAAGGCCAAGTCTATTTAATTCTGCGGCGATTCCTAAAAGAAAATCACCCATTTTTCCACTTCTCAGTGTATAGTGATGATCTGCTATAGAACCCGTTGTACTAAAGTTAGATTCCACAGCATAAAGACGATTCATTACTGAAGATTTATCTACAACTTTTCTTTTTTCAGCAAATTGTCTTGCATTTTTAACAGCATCGCCTTCAATGCCCATAAAATCTGCGTCAACAGAAAGAATTATATTTGCATTTAATAAATCAAAATTTTGATCTGCCGAATAGGAATTCGTTACTTGTGTTAATGCATTTTTCCTATTTGTTGAATATTTTAAATCGTTTTCAACAACTATTGACTTAGGATACTTTTGCTTAAATTCTTCAATTAAACTTGCGAAAGCTAATGAAGAATTTGATGAATATATTAAGGCAAGCTCACTGCCTTCTGACTTTGCACTATCTTCAAGAACTGTTTTTAAATATGTTAAAACATCTTTTTTTGAAAGTACTTTATTTTGATTTAAGCACTTTTGTCCTCTATCTGGATCATACATATTTAATATTTCAGCTTGCACAAATCCATTTGATGAACCTATTTTACTTGCAGCAATTGGATTGCTCATAGGGTGTCGTGCATTACCATCAATTTTTGTAGGACGCCCATCAGTACTGGTGACTGATAAACCCATAACCCCACCAGCAATCTGTGCAGATGTTGCATAAAATTTAGGTACACCTGGTAAGGAATCTTCTAATCTGTGATTCTCAGGATAAATATGCCCCTTTGGCCGTCTAATACAACCAGAAGTCACAACTCCAGCAAGTGCCATTGAAGCGCCTATCATCCCTAAAAATTTTCTTCTATGAACGCCAGGACGCATTTCTAATTCACTTGCACCGTGTGGGAACTCACGTTGCAGTTTATTTAGAAACTCAGGAGAGTTTTCTAAATCATCAAGACTGCGCCAATGTGTTTGTTTATTTTGTTCATCATTGGAATTGAACTGTGTCATGGTGCAAACTTTCCAATCAAAATTTGTTACTTTACAAGTTAAATTAACTTTAACTCGCATTTGTTTTTAATAGTGACAAGCTCCACAAGCTTGTGGTGGTTGTATTAATTTATCTTTATAGTCAGTATCATTGCTTAGTAAATAACCTGCTGCATGTGGATCATAAATCATATTCGTCAACTGATTTTGTGGTCTAATATTTGGTGTTGGATTCCTGTGACATTCCAAACACCAGCCCATGCTTAATGGACTTGCAAGATTAACAACTTCCATTGTATCGACACGACTATGACAAGTTACACAACCAACTCCAGCTGTTAAATGTGCGCTATGATCAAAGTGTGAATACCTTGGTAATGAATAAACATGTACCCAAGGAATCGGTGTTTTATTTTTATAATTATCATGCAAAACTTTTAATCGAGGGCTATCTTTTTTAACTTTATTATGGCATCCCATACACGTTTCTGTTGGTGGTAATGGAGCAAACGAAGTTTTTTCAACGCCACTATGACAGTATCGACAGTCAATTCCCATTTGCCCTGCATGAAGCTGATGGCTGAAAGCTATCGGTTGTTCGGGTTCATAACCTACCGCCAAAAATTTTGGCGAAAAATAGTACCAAATTCCAACAATTATTGACACTAAAAGCACAGGAATACCAATGCCTAGATATACAGGAATTCGGTTTGTCCATTTTGGAAATATCGGTTCCACGGCACCACCTAAATTAAGCAAAAGCTGAAAAATAATTACACAAATCTAAAACACGCTTCATTAACGTAACAACAATACTCGCTCTCTTAAAATTCAACCAAGAATTCAAACTCAGTGCAATGTAATGTTGCGGGAGTGTTCTAACGGATCATGACTTTACGAGCAAGACCCTTGATCCTAAATCCTAGATCATCAAAAACATTTTTCAAACTCATAATCTCTCAGCAAATTAAAATTTTCTCGATCACTTGATCGCTTGTCAAGCTTATATCCAAAAGAGTGGCGTAACACAAATGAGAATAATTCTCATTTGTGTTACCTTCTTTTCGTTTTCTCAAAAAAAGATTTCGAAAAAACGATCTGCTACTAAACCAATAACAAGTAGTGGTAAGTAAACTAAAGAAGCAAGAAAAAATTTGCGCGGCCAGTTTGGAAGCATTTCTTTTTTTAAACCCATAGCACTTAAGCGTAAGAACCAAGCGCCTAAGATTATAGCTGTCAATAAATATATTTTTCCACCTACACCTAACAAAAATAATGAAACTGTAAAAAAGACTAACACAACTGACCATAAAAATGCTTGAATCTTAGCAATTTTTTCGCCTCTGATTAAAGAAACAACTTTTATTCCTGCTTTTGCGTAGTCATCTTTATGATAAATCGCTATCGCAATAAAATGAGGCATTTGCCAAGCAAATAAAACCCCAAATAAAGCAAGTCCTGCATAATCAATTTTATTTGCCACTGCTGTCCACCCTAATAAAGGCGGTATTGCTCCAGGAAAAGCGCCTATGACAAGAGCGAGCGGCGTTTTATATTTTAGAGGAGTATAAATTAAACTGTAAGCTAATATGGCTAGAAGTGATAGAAGACCTGTTAATAAATTTACATAATAAATTAATAAAAAAATACTTGTGCAACAAAGTAAAAAAGCAAAAATAAACGCACGATAAACACTTATACGTCCCATAGGTAAAGGACGAAATTTAGTTCTTCGCATTAATTTATCAGTATTTCTTTCATAAATCATATTAAAAGCATTAGCTGCAGCAACAGACAATGCCGTTCCAAGTAAAGTAAATAAAAAAGGATAAATTAATATATTTCCTGGAGCTAAAATGAAACCACCAGCGGTCATTAAAATCCAAAAAAATGCAATACGTGGTTTTGATAATTCAATATAATGGCGATATGTTGAGTTTTTGTTAAGCATCTTATTAATAGTTTCCAAAATATAATTATTTTACTGCTGTTTGTTTAGCTGCTGATTGACAATATTCTGCGATGACTTGCCATATATCTCCACAAGCTTTTTTATGTCTTTTAAATTTACTACCATGCATATATGGCGTACATTGTTTCACACCAAAATTATATCCATATATTTCATTACCAAATTTTTTACATTCATTAGATTTATCTGAATTAGCTAAACATACTTTTATCATTCTTGGCACTGTTGTATCACATAATTGCGCCATTGAGTCGCATTGTTTAAACCATTCCATAGTCTTGTCTGCACAACCATCTAAAGTTAATTGTTTAGACTCTTCTTGTACTTTAGCTAATGCTGAAGTTATGTCCTTTACTGAATTTTCATAATTCTTAAACACAATCCAACCAATGATTGTTGAAAGCGCAAATAAAGCAAAGACAAATGGAATACCCAGATCCCCTTTGCGTCTAAATGTACTTAGTTCTTCATTCTGCATTCTAAATCATCCTAAATATGTCTAAAAGTAAATAATTTGAGTTTGGTAATTGAGAACCTCACTCAATTTTGGATTTAGCTTATTCACTAGACAATATCCAGTTTCACAGACTTTATATTTATTTTTTTTTAAAGAAGAAAAATTTTTTAAACTAGTGATAAAATATCTTTAGGAAGGCGTGCAATAAAATTAGGCTTTTCAGTACCATGATGAGCATTATAACCCCAAGCACACCAGATTGTTACTGCCCCAAAATTTTTGCCGCATATTATATCACCTGCGCTATCACCAATCATAAAAGCCCGATTTAAGGCAGAATTAAAATGGTACTTTTCAGCAATCAATTTTACAGGTAAAGCACTTGGTTTCATTTCAGCACAACTATCACCACCCATAACATCAGTAATATAGTCATTAATTTTGAGTTGCTTAATTAACTCACGAGAATGTTGCTCAGGTTTATTTGTTATAACAAAAATTTTATTTTTTGCTGATAAAATTTTCAGAATATCACAGATACCTTCATATAGTTTTGTTTCTACACAAATATTCTTAAGATAACATGCTTCATATTTTTCTTTGACAGTTTCAAGTAAATTTAATTTATTATCACCTATGATATAATCAGAGAAACAATTTACATATAACTCAGTCATACCTTTATTAATATAAGATTTAATTTCGTTTGATTCTTTTTTTGCTAATTTTAGTTGCTTTCTTACTTCATGTACTGCATTGATCATATCTTCACTGGAATCTTCTAAGGTTCCATCTAAATCAAAAAAGAAAAAATCCATTATTTAGAACCTTTTTTTGCTAATAGGTCTTCAACACTTCCTTTACCATCACCATATTCTGTTACTTTACGCTCTCCTGTTCGACTACCTTTAAAAGCCGTAAAAGGTTTTGAATTATGAATAATGACATGATGTGGAATACCAGAAGGAATAACTAAAATATCACCTGCTTCTATGGTCACAGGAAACTCATCGAAATGAAAAGTAATACAACCTGATACAGCGGCACGTATTTCTTCATAATCATGGCCATGTCGGCTACGTTCAAACCAAGGATCACAGGTCTGTAAATCATATGCTTTAGAACCGAGACTTTCTAATTCATTTTTCATTGCTTGTTCTGTAGGCTCAACTTTATGCGGCAATTTATCAAGAGCGACTCCATTAGGCAAACGAAAGAAGTACATAAAAGTCTCCTCTAAATTAAAAAGGTTTTACGATTTTAGGGGGATTATCTCTAAACTTTCTTACAAAACAAAAAGTATCAAAAGCATTCTCTGTATGTGTTACTGCTTGTAGTTTTTTATCATCCCAACGTAAAAAACTACTTGTTTCTTTTTCTTCTTTAAAAGTAAAAGGAACCGTATGTTGGCCTTGTTGCAGCTTTTTAATAGATAGTTCTATTTTTTCTTTTATTTTTTGGTTATCTGGTTCTAATTTTTCAAGAACTAAATAGTTTTCAAGTGTATACTCATGCGCAGTCCAAATTAAAGTACTATCAGGAATATGTTCTCTTAAAAAAGAAAGAGAAGAATACATTTGTTCTAAAGTGCCTTCAAATAATTTTCCGCAGCCACCACCGAATAAAGTATCGCCAATAAATAAGTGATGGTCACCATTTTTTAAGGAAAAAAAGTAACAAATATGCCCTAAAGTATGACCAGGAACATAATAGACATTAGCTGTTTCATCTGCAAAACTAATAGAATCGTTATGGTTTAAAGAATGAGTTTGAAATGGTATCCTGCCAAGATCTTGCGAACTTCCATAAATTTCAACATTAGGAAAAAGATTTTTTAACTCTTTATTTCCACCAACATGATCATAATGATGATGTGTATTTAATATTTTTGTTAGCGTAAGATTATTCGCTTTTAAAAACTGAATCACAGGTTTTGCAATAGCAGGATCAACAACTGCTGCTTCTTTCCGTGTTTCATCTATTAAAATGTAAATAAAATTATCTTCTAAAACTGGTAACATTTCAATTTTCATTTTCAAACTCGATTTGAATTAAATTTATTTAACAAATCAGATAAACTTGCATGCTTATCTTGTTCTTTACTGTCATTACTTTTAGCCGCCTTTTGATAAGGCTTTTTATTGTAATTATTTGTATTGTTACGTGCATGATAGTTTTCTTGATGACTCTTTTGATTCCTATTTGGCTGTGCACTTACAGCGCCTGAACGATTATTTTGGCTAGAAATATTTTGAGTATTTCCAGAAGATGATTGAGAAATGGGGGCTTCTTCACATGCTTTTTTAGATAAAGAAATTCTTTTTCTTTCTTTGTCTAAACCTATAATTTTTACTTTAACTTGATCACCAACACTTATTGCTTGTGACAAATCTTTAATAAATTGATTAGATAATTCAGAAATATGAATTAGACCATCTTGGTGAACACCTATATCAACAAATGCGCCAAAATTAGTTACATTAGTTACAGTACCAGTAACAACTTGTCCTTCTTTTAAATGACCGAAATCTCTTACTTCACGATTATAAGTTTGTTTTGCACCAGCTTCTCGCGGATCTCGTCCTGGCTTTAATAATTCCTTTTTGATATCTTGCAAAGTAGGAAGCCCTACTTCTTCAGTTACATATTGGTCTAATTTTATTTTATGAATATTATCTCTGTTCCCTAATAAATCATTAATAGATAAAGATAAGTCTGTAGCAATTTTTTCAACTATTTGATAAGACTCTGGGTGAACAGCGGTATTGTCAAGTGGATTTGCGCTTTCAGGAATTCTTAAAAATCCTGCTGACTGCTCAAATATTTTTGCTCCAAACCCCATAACTTCGAATAAATTTTTTCTACTTTTAAATTCTCCATTAGCTTCTCTATGTCTGACAATTCCTTTAGCGAGACTGTTACCAATACCTGCAATATATGAAAGTAAACTTGGACTTGCTGTATTTAAATTAACTCCAACATAGTTCACACAGCTTTCAACAACTTCGCCCAGCTGTTTCTTTAAACGGCTTTGATTAACATCGTGTTGATACTGTCCTACACCAATACTTTTTGGATCAATTTTTACCAGTTCAGCTAATGGATCTTGTAAACGCCGTGCAATACTAATGGAACCACGATAAGATATATCTAAATCGGGAAATTCTTCACGCGCTATATCGCTAGCAGAATAAACACTTGCTCCTGCTTCATTTACTATAACAAGTCGTGGTTTACGACCCTGAGTATATCCTTCTAATGCTTTTTCAAAAAACTCCTCAGTTTCTCTTCCAGCTGTACCGTTACCAATAGATATTAACTCAACACCATATTTACTTATTAAGTTTAATATAGTTTCTGCAGCCGACTTATTTTTTGGATAATTGAGGTCTTCATCATGATGAGGATAAATAGTGACATGGCTTAATAATTTCCCAGTCTGATCTACAACAACTAATTTACTTCCTGTTCTTAAACCTGGATCCACACCCAAAACTATTCTTTTTGGAATAGGTGGAAGGAGTAATAAATTTCTTAAATTTTTTCCAAAGACATGGATAGCTTCTTCTTCAGCTACCGTTTTGGTTTCTAAACGCAGTTCAGTTTCAATACTTGTTGATATTAAACGATTATAACTTTCAGAAATACATTCAGTTAAAAAATTCTTTACAACATCACTTGCGCTATTTTTAATTACACTACTGCTGATTATTGAAAGTGGAATTTGTTCATCATATTCAAATGATACTTTTAAAACTTCTTCTTTTTCACCACGTCTTAAAGCCATCAAGCGATGCGGTGCTATTGTATTTACGGGTTCACTAAATTCATAATAGTTGTTATATTTAGTTTTTTTATCTTTGAAGTCATCTCTAACTTCAGATTTAAATTTAGCATTTTCAAAAATCCAATGCCGGATATCTTTTCTTATTTCTGCTATTTCCGAAATATTTTCCGCAATGAAGTCTTTTACACCTTGAATAACTGTTTCTAAATTTTTAAGATCATCATGTTTACCAATATAATCAGTAAATAAAGGAGTTAAGTCAACCAAGCTAGGATCTTGGTTAAGCACTTCTAGTGCTAAAGGTGCCAAGCCACGTTCTACAGCAATTTGGCCTCTAGTTCTCTTTTTAGGTTTATAAGGTAAATATAAATCTTCCAATTCCGTCTTAATTTTACAAGCTAAAATTTTAGTTTGTAACACGGGAGTCATTTTATTTTGTTCTGTTATCGAACGAATAATGGCGTCTTTTCTTTCATTTAATGAATATATATATTCATATTTATCCATTATATTTCTGATTTGAACTTCATCTAAGCCTCCAGTTACTTCTTTACGATAACGGGCAATAAATGGAATGGTGCAATCATCAAGGATAAGATTGAGAGTATTTTCCACCTGATTTTTAGGAATATTTAAATCATTAGAAATATCAGAGATCATTTCTTGAGAGATGTTCATTTCTTTTTTAGCCATAATAGTTACTCGCAATTTTTAAAGTCAGGAGATCAGATACTTCCCAAGGGGAAAGCATAACGCACAGACCACACTATACACTTTTTTTCCACAAAAAAAACCGCAAAAGCGGTTTTTTACTATGTAGAATATTTATTTATTTCAATTACTTAGCTACATTTACTAGTTCTGTCCCAGAAAAGAAGTAAGCAATTTCAATATTTGCATTTTCAAGTGAGTCAGAGCCATGAACTGTATTTTCACCAATACTTACACCAAATTCTGAACGAATTGTTCCTTTATTTGCTTTAGCAGGATCAGTTGCACCCATAAGCTCTCTGTATGCAACTACTGCATTTTTTCCCTCTAATACAGAAACAACAACAGGTCCTGATGTCATATAATCACATAATTCACCAAAAAAAGGACGAGCTGAATGTACAGCATAGAATTGCTCAGCTTCACGACGTGACATGTGGATCATTTTAGTCGCAACAATTTTAAGGTCTGCACCTTCCATTTTTGCTAAAATTTTGCCAACTAAATTTCTTTTAACGCCATCAGGTTTAATGATTGAAAAGGTTCTTTCCATTTTTTAGTCCTCATATTAGAAGGTTATGCTCGATTAATCGAATACACTTTCGGAGGCTATTTAAAAAAAGGGTGAAATGTCAATAGAAAAAGCTTATAACACGTTAAAATAAGAGATAAGAACGCATATACCTATTTAAGTAGATTCTTTCATAATAAAATCTTGCAATATATGGAACCAAATTCTAGGGCGCGGATTCCCTTCATTTGAATCTCTGATAATCTCTTTCAAAATACGCATTAGAAAACAAAAATTAAACAAAATTTTTGTTGTTTCAGAATTTTTAGGACGAAGCTGCGATGAACCTATATTTTCTTCCAAACTATGATTATAAAATTTAAAAAAAAGTGTTTCAATTTCGTTGAGTGTTGGATTGTATTTTTCAGGAGGAATAGTCTCAGATATTTTTTTCGAATGAATAGACATTACCTTTACTTCAACGTTATCGTTACCATCAGTTAAAGATGAATAATATTTTCTTTCTGTAAAATACCAAGCAAATCGTAAACTAACTATTAACGACGCAACATCTTTTAAGCATGGTTGTTTATATCTTCGATAATTTGGATCGTCAAAATTATCAGATTCATAATCTAATAAAACTAAACCATCTTTACCTATTAAAAATTGGCCTAAATGTATATTCCCATGATTTCTAATTCTTAATCCAAGATCAATAGCTGAATTTATTTTTTCAAGAATTTTATCAACAAACGTTGGTAACAAATAAAATACACCTGAATATATAGAATATTGTTCTTTTAATTGCAGAACTTTTTCCAATCTTTCATTTAATTTATCTGTAGTCATTTTCAACCACTTTAATTTAGATTCAGCAGAAGTTTGATCTGGGGAAAGATCAGTTCCTCGAGGCGCAAGTGTCATCGCTTTATGAAAATCACCCATAATTCTTCCGAGCGACTCAACAACTTCTAAAACTTTGTACCATGCATCTTCAGAATTTGTTTCATTTAATTTTTTTGGAAATCTTGCTTTATGTAATAATGAAACAAAATGTGGAAATAAAGTACCATTATTTTGAATGTATTTTATCCCTATTGCAGTATGTGATTTTTTTATATTCTTTGAAGAAAACTCATATACACTTATTAGTTTAGCAAAATTTGAAAAAATATTTTGACTACCTAAATAAGTTAACAGTTCAACTTCTATAGATTGTGGGTGTTCTTTTTCAATTGTACGAAAAATTTTATATGCAACCTGAAAATCAAGTCTCACACAGGTATTTTTTGTATCACTCCAGATTCCGATCGCAATTAAACTTGCTTCTCCACCACATTTTTTGTGAAAAAACGTTCCATTCATTGCTGTAGGTAATGGGTTTCGCTGCTTTTGTGCAACTCTCCACGCTTCATAAAAAAGACTATCACTTGAAGCATCACGAAAGCTCCAAGGAGTAATCGTTATTAAATCCCCATCCTCGCTATAACGAGCTAATCTAAAAGGAAAAACATATAAATCGGAAGCATCTACAAATTCAACCCAGACGAAACCCAATGCACCTTGCGCTGATGTTTCAAACAGACACACATCAAATACACAGCCAATCGGGTTTTTTAAATGACGAAATGGAAAATTGCTTTGCTCTAACCATGATTGACCAGATACAGCCTCTACAAGTTTTTCTATGATTTCAATAAAGGCATTCATTTATTTTTCTTTAATCTGTGACAACGACATCTTCAAGTTCAGGAAATTCTTCTAAAATATAATTTGAAATAGACTCAGATGTGTATGCCTGTACGGAACAACTAC